>CANFJD010000091.1 GCA_947447315.1 Fimbriimonadaceae bacterium | reverse complement strand
GTGCGGGATCTTGTCGCCAGGCTTTAGGTACGGAACGCTGATCACCTTGGGCTGGACTTGGTCGTCGGGCGAGGATTGGACGAAGGTGAGCCGGCGATCGCCCCCGGCTTCGGTCTGGATAACCGAAAGGTAGCGACTATTTGGTGACCACCGCAGGGTCCACTCTTCGTAGTCGTTTTTAACGACGCCATCGGTGGTGATGGGCTTGCCGTCGAGGTAGACATTTCGGTTTTGAACCGTCGCGCGGTGCTTCCCCTCGGGGGACGGTACACCAGGCTCCGGTTCGGGAGTCGGCACGGGAGAGGTTCCGGTGAAGATGGCGCTAGCGGGGCCCTCGGTGGCTTGGTAGCAGGCGAGGACTTTGCCGGATTCATCGGTGAAGGCCCAGGTGTGTTCACTGAAGGTGTGTTGAAGGCGTTCTTCCCCTGGTTTCAGGACCTGGTACTTCACCAGTCTGCCTTCTTGATTCACCCAGTTGGCGACGATCTTGGCGGAGCTACGGTTCTGGAGGCGGATGCTGGTTTCTTGACCGCCTCCGGATGGACGCACCGGGAGGAAGGCGGGGAGGGAATCTGAGACAGCATCATTCGCTGCCTCGCCGAGGGCTTCAACCGCGTAGGTGCGGCGATCCACTCGGTAGCTTTTGCCCGCGCGGGAGACGGTGATGGTGCGCTCATCGGCATCGCGAATCCAGACATCGAGGTTATTGGCAGGCGCGTCGATGGCCTTGCCGAGCTTTTCGTGGTCGAAGGCGAGTTGACGGTTGCCGGTAGTGGCGTTTACCAGCACGTACTCGGTGGTTTTGTCGCCGGTGGTCACGGCGTACCAAAACCAGCGGTTGCCTTTGATCCAGTGCGGCACTACATTGATGCGGAAGGTGCGGTTGGCGAAGCGTTCGCCGACGGTTTTCGATCGAACAAAATCGGCTTCCGTGGCTCCGCCCTCGGGAATGAATGCTATGTGCGCAGCCATCGCGCCCGCGATACAAATGAGAGGCGTCATTACGTTATAGGTTACTTACCTGGATTTGGTTCACGATGTCCTACCGTCGGTGCATTCACTCTGTAGTGTCTTGTGTCCCGACGTTTTCCGTAAGCCCGGAGCTCACATTGGCTAAGTAGCCAGGGGAGTGACGGAATCATGTCGAAAATAGGATTAGTTGCGAATAGAAAGCCAATTATTCGAATCAAGAGTCCTGAATATTCATGTAGAATATTGTGGGAAGAGTGGTCGTTCCCCTAACTAAACCGAGTTGCCAAATCAGTGAAAATGTCTCGAAAGATCTTTGTCCCCGCTATTACGATACTCGCTGTTTTGGGAGCCATATTCCTCCTTAAACAGCAATTAGCGGGGAGCGGGATTTATTTAGAGAGGTATGACGACGGGCAAATTATTCCGTTAGCCGGTCTTAGGCTCAACCCCAACCGGCTAGCTGATTCGGATTTCGACGCAAAAGAAGACTTTCGTAGGCTATCGAAGGCGCTCGACAGTTTTTATCGGGAGAACGGACGGTATCCCGATGATCCACGGAAGTTGATTGCATTCACGTCGCGGTGGCCCGAGATAGATCGCGTCACCGAAGAAACTTTGACTTCGGCAGATATCTCAAAGAGCGACTCTGGAATCTATTACCATGATCTTCAGACATACGATTGGCGATTTCGGGGCAAACGAGCTGATGGCGGAGCGCATCAACCGACGAAGGCAGGTGAGACGTCATCAGTTTTGGTAAGCACGGACGCTTACTACCGCCGTAACCGGGTTGTCTTTAGAGACGGCCACTACGAGGATCGACCGGAAGGGTACATCTTGACGCTGTGGAGTGATGGATCGGTACGTGAGGTGCCGAGGTCAGATTACGTGGGGGTAGGTAAGCCATGGGACATGACCATGTTTTTTCGCAATGAAGCTGGGGTTCCAAAGGATCCGATAAACGTTGAGATTCCGACGGAGGGACGATGGCCAGGCCCGGCAAAGAAGTGAATGGAATGACGCTCATTGAGCTCCTGGCCGTCATTGGAATCATTGCGGTCTTGGCAGGGATTTCAATGCCGATCATTTCCTCCATGACTAAGCAATCCAAAATTACCGCGTGCGGCCAAAATCTGCGACAGATCGGTGCCGCGACGTCGCTCTATTTGGCGGACAATCAGGACACGTACATGTGGGCAGCAGACCCGGTAGAGATTAAGTTCATCGATTCTTGGAACGGGGAATTGTCGCGATTTGCAGATGTGATTCGGCAGATGCCGACTTTTCGCGATGCCCTTTTCCAATACGTTAAGTCTCCGAACATCTTTTCTTGTCCCTTGGACAATGGCTCCGCGTGGTATCCAACGCTGGAAAATCCTCCAGCAAACCGACCTTCCGATTTTGCGGCAGTTGGATCCTCTTATTGCTATAACACCATCTTAGGGATCCGGTCTTACCGACTGTCAACGGTGTCGCAACCATCGCAAGTCTTTGTTTCTGCCGATTCCTTTGGACATTGGCATGGAAATGGTCGAGAGCTGACGGTTGAACGTTTCTATTCGGAGGGATCCGCTGCTTCAGAGTCCTTTTCCCGAAATGTACTATTTGCTGATTTGCATCTACGGGCCATGGACGAAAACCAATTCAAGACCGTTGGCTCGTCGTCGTTCGATCCTTTTTACAAGGACTAGGTCACGCAGGTGTTGGTGTAGACTAGTGTTCACCTATGGCGGGATCAGCAGACTGGATTGTGGTGCGCAATGCGCGCGGGAACAACCTAAAGAACGTTGACGTTGCGATTCCGCTGGGGCTGTTTGTTTGCATCACGGGCGTGAGCGGATCGGGCAAGAGCACGCTGATCCAGGACACGTTGTTTCCCAGGCTGATGTACGAGGTATACGGCACGCGCTCGACGTGGTCGCCGCACGATTCGGTGGAAGGGATTGACCAGTTTGACAAGGTGATTGACATTGATCAGTCGCCGATCGGGCGGACACCACGGTCGAACCCAGCCACTTACACCGGCACATTCGACATGATCCGAGAGCTGTTTTCGTTGACGCAGGACAGCAAGATTCGGGGATATACGCAGGGGCGGTTTAGCTTTAACGTGAAGGGCGGTCGGTGCGAAGCGTGTAAGGGCGACGGCGTGCTGAAGATTGAGATGGTCTTTTTGCCGGACGTTTACGTACCGTGCGAGGTGTGCAAGGGCAAGCGATACAACCGGGAGACAATGGAGGTGAAGTACAAGGGCAAATCGATTGCCGATGTACTGCAGATGACCATCGAGGACGCCATCGATTTCTTCCGGCCAATCCCTAAGATTTTCCGTAAGCTGGAGACCCTGGGCGAGGTAGGGCTGGGATATATCCGGTTGGGACAACCGGCGACCACGCTTTCGGGCGGCGAGGCGCAGCGCATGAAGCTGGCGGCAGAGCTAAGCAAGCGGAGCACAGGCCGGACGGTTTACATTTTGGACGAGCCCACGACGGGACTTCATTTCGAGGACGTCAATCGGCTGCTGGTGGTGCTGCACCGCCTGGTGGAAAGTGGCAACACGGTGATCGTAATTGAACATAACCTGGACGTGATCAAAACGGCGGACTACATCATCGACATGGGGCCAGAAGGCGGTAACGCTGGTGGCGAAGTGGTGGCATCGGGGACGCCAGAAGAAGTGGCGCAAGTGGAGAGAAGCTTTACCGGGCAGTACCTTAAGACTATGTTCGCGCGCGGTTATTGATCATTTCGGTAAGTTGAATCTGAATGCGATATCAGCCGGAAGAAATTCACCCGGTTCTTCGGAAAGCCACCGATGACTTAAACAATCGGTGGATGATGGGCGACATCCGCGAAGAAGATCGGCGCGTGTTGCCTGCGCACCAAAGGATTTGGATGGCGCACTACCTGAAGCCGATGTTGCGGAGCATGATCGGTCCCGGATTACTGGTTTTGATGGGGGTGGCAATGCAACTGACCACGGCAGGTTCGATTCCTTTTCCCTCGAAAGCGTTCATTGGAGCTGGGCTAGTCTGGGCGGTTTTCACTCTAATTGTTCAGTTGACAAAGAATAGCCGAGAAGTAGCGAGTTCGGAATTGGCAACTTTGCTACCGGTTCTGGACCTTTCGGGACTGGCTCGAACCTACGCCGATACCGTGGTCGCGATTGGAGAGGCCGCGCACCTGAGTCGGGACGAAAAGTCGGAACTATTAAAAGGTTTGTGCCGGGTGATGGATGAGCACCAGCGGATTGAGGCAGCGCGGGGCAGCCTGACGGCCGGCGACGGGATAGATGCAATCGCGGCGGAACTGGATGTTGTGGACGAGAAGTTGTCAGTTACGGACGACGCGGAGACGCGAGCGTTTTACGTGGAGTCACGGCAGATCTTGGTTGCGCGAGCCGAGCAGGCACGAGTCCGAGATCAGTCCCTTTCTCGTTTAGACGCGCAGGCGACTTTGCTAAATCAGAGCGTATGGCAATTACATGACGCCGTTCGACGGCCAGCGCATGAGTTCGGCATGAGCAATTTACGGGATAATTTGGCGGTTATCCAGACCCGGTCCGATGAGATCGAACGGGCGGTGGCGGAGTTGGATGCCTAGCATGGTGCGGTACGACGAGAATATCGTTCATCCCTCGATCTGGAAAAGGATTTACGATATGGACGGGGCGTTCGATCAGGGCGTTCGGATCGGGGAGCAGAAGGCGATGCGATCTGCTTCGCCCGCACTTTGGAGCCGCGTATTTGGTCCGGAATTGCTTCGATCAACGGGAACCGGGACTTTGGTGGTGGTCCTATTCTTGTTGGGCTTTAGCGCGTTTGGTCCGGCCGATCTACCGGGAATCATGGTGATCGTAAGCCTTTGTTGGGCAATTTTTGTCATTTTCTCGATGAAGGATATGTTGGGGTCGAAAACTCCCAGCTACTCTCAGACTTCCTTACGATTGGTGGCTCGGGAGGCGCAACTGGCGGAGGCGGAGATGGCATATCTAAACACCCTCGTCGCGATTTCCGAGTCTTCGGTAATGGGAGAGGCGGACCGCGCGGAGGCGATTAAGGATTTGAACCGTCTGATGGATGAGTACCAGCGGTTGCAGGCAATGAAGCGTAGTCTGCCGAGAAGTTCGGACGCGCTCGCCAAGTTGCGTGACGATGCGCAGATTGTGCAGCGGCAGTTAGCGGAGGTGAAGGACCCGGTGACCGTGGAGACCCTGACGCATTCGCTCAGCATTATCAATCAACGCTTCGAGAAGGCGGCAAGTTCTGGAGAATTGGCAGAGCGAATTGACGCTGAAACCATGCTTCTTACTCAGTTGCTGGGGCAACTAGGAGACTCCGTTATGGCGGAGCGAGCAATTGCATTTGACTTTTCCGACCTGCGAGATCGCTTGTCGAGCATCTCGAGTCGGACGGATGAAACGGAACGCGCGCGCGCCGAGTTGGACGGTTAGTTCGGCTCACCGATTTAGTGTCTCGAGGATGGCCGCCGTCCAATCGGAATCAGCCGGTAGCGGATTCTCCACCATTTCCCGCGCCATTTGCAGCCAAGCGATTCGGGCTCGGGTTTCGAGGATTGTGTTTACGGTGGCGAGGGCGCCGAAGTAGTCCCCCAGTTTTTCATTCTCGGGAATGAGGGCGAGGCAACGTTGCTCGAATTCTTTTAGGTGGTTAAGAGCATTGTCGATGAATTCGAGCCGTTGGGCGGGGGCGAGGGTTTCCAGGAAGAAAAAGCGCAAGCGGAGTAGATCGGCCGAATGCGCGACGTCGAGCATAGGAACATCGGGACCGACCCAGCGACGTAGTTTTTCGAGACCCGCAGCCGTGATTTGAACTAGCTCATCGTCCGTTTTTTCGAGAAGTCCTAAGTCCGTTAGCCGATTGGCGACCGAATAGGCAGTCCCAGCACGGCTGCGATGGTAGGTGGATTCAGAAGCCGAAAGCTCCTTCATCACGGCATAGACCGTGCACGGACCGCGCAGCCAGGCCATGCCTAGCACCGTCATTTCCACCGTGGAAAGCTTTCTTCTCAGCAAAAAGTCTGCCTCATAGGAACTTGTAGTGTATTACAATATGTAATATTCCTCATGGTCATGCTCACATCTGCCATTGCTGCCACCATTTTTGCGCAATCTGAATTGCCGCGTCGCGGAGCCCTGGGAGTGCCGCTCTCGCCGGTTACGGCGGAGATAGCCGCCAGCTTGAAACTGCCGAAAGGAGAAGGGCTGGTGACAGGGGTGCCAACTTTGAACCTTACGGCGGCGAATGCGGGCATTAAAGCCGGAGATGTGATTACTCGCATTAATGATCGGGCCGCGATTCCGGCGGGCTTGGGCGCATGGGCTCGGACCTTGGAAATTGGTAAGCCGGTGATTTTTAAGGTCTTGAGAGAAGGCAAACCGCTGGATCTGTCGGCTCCGCTCACGGAAAAGCCCCGGGATCCGGGCAACAAGAACTTTAAGGTGGAGTACGGATTCATCACCAGCCACGGGCAGCGGATGAGGACGATCGTTACTCGGCCTACCAAGCCCGGTAAACACCCCGGACTCTTCTTCATTCAGGGATTTTCGCCGGTGTCATACGATTACACGTTGGCAACCGCCACGGGCGATGTGGCCACGATTGATGGGCCAATTCTCTATGAAATGGCGAATTCTAACTACGTGACCATGCGGGTGGAGAAGCCGGGAGTGGGAGATAGTGAGGGAGGTCCGTTCGAGACGATGGATTTCCGGACGGAATCCGACATCTACGTTCAGGCGCTGAAACAGCTTCGCGAGACGCCGGGAGTGGATCTGGACAACGTGTTCATTTTTGGGCACAGTATGGGTGGCTCGTTTGGTCCGATGGTGGCTTGTGAAGTGCCAGTGAAGGGGCTGATTGTTTACGGTTGCGCCGGTCGAACTTGGTTCGAGTACCTGATGGATACGATTCGGTATCAGGGACTGGTGGGCGGACAATCGTTCGTGGAAGCGGATGAAGAGGCGCGCAAGGGCGCGCAGATCATGGCCCTGGCGATGATCGAAAAGAAGAGCGCGGCGGAGATCAAGGTGATGCATCCAGAATTGTCGGCTTTGGTGGATGCCTACTTCCCCAATGGAATGTTTAACGGGAAGACGCTGGACTTTTGGCGGCAGCTGAATGAGATCAACTTCCCTGAGTATTGGGTGAAGAGCAATGCCCACGTGCTGGCGGTTCGGGGCGAGTCGGACTTTGTAACCTACGATGCGGATCACAAGTTGATCGCCGATATCGTGAACCGTGCCCGTCCGGGGCAAGGGAAATTCATGGTCGTGCCGAATTCGGACCATCTGTTCCATAACTTCCCCACGGAGCAGGCGAGTATGAAGAACTTTCAACGCGGAAAGTTCAACAACGACTTTTCGGGCGTGATGAAGAAGTGGATCGAAACGGTGATGAAGTCGGGGAAGTGATTTCGTTTCGCGGGTAACTCGCACGGGGACCGCAGGAAGACTTGTGGTCCCACTTTCCGATTCAGTGCCGCTCTCTCCGGGATCGGAAGGAAAGCGGGTTGTCGGACCGCCCGCGGATGACGATTCCGCAAAGGTACTCCTTAGAAGGTTCCTTAGGAGGTTTCAAGCGGAGACCTAATTGTGTTTGGTTGTCGGGGAGGATAAGTTTTCGGATCTGGGCTTTTGCCGAAGTGGTGGCAGCTGGTGACGTATTCTTGATTTAGTGTCTGACCTGATTGTCCTATTTGAGCATCCCGAGTGGCAATTGCCTTTGTTTTCAGCATTGGAAAACCGAGGGATTTCGTTTGTTGCTTTCGATTTGAAGCGAGGGGCATTTGATACCGACCGGGTGCCGGCGGCTAAGCTGGTTTTCAACCAGGCGAGTCCCAGTGCTTACAACCGCGGAAATGACCGGGCGGTGCCGTTGGCCCAGGCGCTGATTCGGGGATTTGAACTGCACGGTGTGCGGGTGCTGAACGGCTCTCGCGGGCGTTGAGCTTGGAACTGAGCAAAAGCGCTCAGGGCGCGCTATGCCGAAGTTTGGGAATCGCCCATCCGCGGACATTTGCGTTTAACGACTAGTAAGCGGTTCTGAATCAGTGGCACGAGTGGCCGGCGTTGCTTAAGCCCGAGCAAGGCGGAAGCGGGGCGCGCATGTATGAGGTTCAGTCGCCAGAAGAACTGCGGCGGCTTTTTGCCGAGACGACGGAGCTTTGGCGACCGGACAACTTAATGTTGCTGCAAGAAAGATTCGCGGTGGATCCGAATCGAGGCATCGTCCGGATGGAGTTTTTGGGAGGCGAACTGCTATATGCGATGCGCGTGGTTTCGCACGGTAGCTTCAACTTGTGCCCGTCAGAAGTTTGTAATCCAGCGGACCGACCGGCGTCGTCGAAAGCGGCAATGCCGGTGGAATTCTTCCCGTATCCCGAGGTTCCAGCGGAAGCGGTGGCACAGGGGCGAAAACTGGTGGAAGCGGGCGGATTGGACGTCGGGGGAATTGAGTATCTAGAGGCTCCGGATGGGCGGTTAATCTTCTTCGACATCAACGCAAACAGTAACTTGCGTCCGGCGATTGCGGCGCATTTTGGGTTTGATTTGTTTGTGCGGGTAGTGGACTTTTTGGAACGACAACTGGCTTTAATCGCTTGACGGCAGGGCGTGACTTACGTTAACCGTTGGCGTAATATTCATCCGTGTGGCCGTGGCGAAAGGACAAGAAGCAGACGTGGGTGTGCCAAGTGTGCGGTCAAGCGCATGACGATTTGCCGACGGACTTTGGCTGGAAGTTACCGGATGAAGTTTGGGCGCTTGGGGAGCAAGTTCGGCGCGAGAAGCTTGAGTGGTCGACGGACGTTTGCTTTCACGAGGATCGGTGGTTCTTACGCGGCGTGCTGGAGGTGCCGTTTACCTTCGGGCCGGGCCGGTGGGGGTGGGGAGTTTGGGCTGAGGTTGATCAATCAACGGTGCAAAAACTGTGGGCACTTGGCGATGCCGATGGGTCGGGTGAACCCCGGGAACCGGGGTCGCTGGCCTGCAGCATTCCTCTGCACGAGGAGACTCTCGGATTGCCGGTCAAAGTACAGTTTGGTCCCGGCGATAAGCGGCCCCTGATTTTTCTAACCTCACGTTCAAAACATCCATTGGCGGAAGAGCAGCGGACGGGAATGGATGAAGAGACATACCACCGGGTGCTGAAGGCAGTGAACTCGTAGAAGATTAGACGGAGTCATTAGGATTGGAGTCAATGCGACATGAAGTATTCGGACGGCCTTTGCTGATGGGACCACCAAGATGATTTTGGCCATGATC
>CANFJD010000090.1 GCA_947447315.1 Fimbriimonadaceae bacterium | reverse complement strand
GGTTGGAGCCACCCGAGCCGTATCACCAAAGCTAAATCCCATCCAATGGCTGGGGTTGTAGGCAGTTTTATAATACGGGCCGAACTCCATCGAAACTTCGAAATTAGGACTCTGAGTGAAACTCTTCTCTAGCGCCGCGGAAATATTCGGACGCGCTCCCGTTGGACAAAAAGGCCAGCAGCATAACAGAAGGGTCGGGCGACCGGAGTTGCTGACCTGGGTCATAAAGTCCGTATCCGATCCGGTCGCAGTTTCAGCGTCTTCCAACCACTTAACGGGAGCCGCCGACCCGAGTTGTCGCTTTGTGTATTCAAAGTTAATATTCAAACAAAGCGGGTCGGTCTCCAACCCCGGAGCTGAGGTCTGGAAAGTATCGTGGAATAGTAGCGACCCACCGGGGCCACTCTCGTAGGCACCCATATCGACGTAAGTCCCCTTTCTCCGTGGCTGGAGATCTAGGTCTTTCGTCAGTCGTGCTCCGGCAACGTTATCTCCGGTGTCGCGGGCGGGGGATTGGGGATGAAGCCGAAAGTCGTCGTGGTCCGGATCCATGAATAGAGGTGAGCGCCCCGTATCGGTCGGTCCCAGCGGCTGGGCGGTGAATCCGGGCGTATCGTAGTACCATAGATCCTCAGCGTCGTTGTTAGCAAAGCAGTTGTGATGGAACGTCGGCTTTACTATCGCAGGATAATTCCAGGCGAGCCCGGCGGCGGCATTGTTCGCAAAGATATTATTCGCCACCTCCGGTGCCATGGGCGTATTTTCCGGACTAAACAGCACCACGGTATTCATCCCATATTGGGGGTAGTTCGACGCGTTGTTGGCAAAGGTGTTGTTGATAATGCGTCCGTTCGAAGACCGAAACGCGAGCCCGCAGTTAAAGCCATTTGCGGTGTTGTGAGCTACCAAGTTTCCGAGGAAATCGCAGGTAGAGCCGATGACATAGACTCACACCGCAAAGATCCCATTGTTGTGAGTAATGCGGTTATTGCGAAAGGTGAATGTCCCCTGATCAAGCATCGCCCCGGCCGCATTGCCACCGGTTGTATTGTCGGAAATGTCGTTGTTTTCGGCAGTAAAGGTGCCGCTACCGAGATACATCCCTCCGATATAGACACTCGATCCGTTATGCAAAATCCGGTTGTTAGATACGGTTCCGGTTCCGCCGCTGAGAAAGGCGTACAGTCCACCAATCTGATCGGCATCCCAATTATTGGCCACCAAATTGCCGGTAATGGTGGCGTTGATGGCAGTCTTGCCATCACTGTCAATCGCAACTCCGGCGCCGTAAACACTCGACGGCGCAAAATTGTTTATGAAGGAATCGTTCGTAAGCGCTACGTTGGCGTTCATTGAGGTGAAGCCTTGGGTGCCGCGCTGAATCGTAACGCCGTCAATCCGAATGGTCTGGGTAGCCGGAATGGGTTTCACCGTCACGACCGCCCCCTTTAGCTGCCCGTCAATAATCGCGGGATAACCTGAGATATTGCGCGCTCCGAAACCAGCCCGCCACCCGCCCTTAATCGAAACACCCGCGGCGATGGTCAAATTTTCCGAGTACGTGCCCTGTGACAGCCGGATCTCGTCCCCCGCTTTGGCGAGATTAATCGTGGCTTGAATCGTGCGTTTAGCCTTTGCGACCGCTAAGCCATCCAATGCGTCGTTGCCGCTTGGCGCAACATAGAAAATCGTCGCACAAGCGGATCCCGAAAGCAAAATGGTCGACAAAATGGTGCCGGCACGAATCATATTTCAATCATAACACGATAGTTTCATTATCGAGAACCGATACATTGCGGGAATCATGTTTTGATAACCATGCAAACGATGATCATCGATCGGGACCGGAGAATTTGTGATTTCCGGCGGAGACCCGGCGCTGACTCCTATCGGGCAGGATAACGCGAGCGACCGTACCAATTGGAATCACGAGATCCAATTGAAATTCGCCTGCCTCTCGTCGCCAGCTGACCTTGACATCACCATGGGGCGTGGGGACCTGGCCTTTGGCCCAAGTCAGATCTGCAATCTGAGGCTGAATCTTAATCTCGCCAAAACCGGGGGACGCAGGCGAGACACCCAAAATGCGCGCACTCAATTGGTAAGTCGGCGTGCACTGCCAAGCATGGCTCAAGTCTCCGCGATCCCACATTTCGTAGAAAGACTGCGTATCCGGGATAATCTTCCACCGGCGCATCTGGCGCGTGGCCCACTGGTTGTAGAGCCCCGTGGCTGCCAGCGCATCGAACGCGAAGTGCATAAAGTACGGCTGACACTGCGCCGGTCCGGATTCCATCACCTTCGCCAAAACGGTCGGACCGTCTAACTTCGGAACCAATCCGTACGCACAGGCAAGGATATTCACCTGACTGGAAAAGGTCTCGATCGGCTTATCCGCCGGAAGCCACTGTCCTACCGGGGTCTGACACTGCCCCGGTTTGCCGTCCCGATATAGTCCTTTTGCTGGCGACCACAGTTCACGATTGAACGCGTTATACAGGCTCGCCCGCCTTTCTGCCAATTTAGTTCGGAACGCGTTGTCGCCTAGTAAGCCAGCAATTTGGTCGGCATCTTGCAGTGCCCGGTAATAGAAAGCCGTCAAGACTCCCTGCCCAATCACCGCCGGAGGATGGTGCAAATTAAATCCCTCTAACTCCACCCAATCGATAAACATGAAATTGGGCGGATTCGAGACCAGTCCGTTCGGTCCACGCCAAGTTTCCCATGTGTTCACCAGCGACTTGGCCGTCGGCGCTAACTCGCGAACTAACGCTTCATCACCGGTGTGCTGCCAATAAGCAATCAACATTTGCAACCATAGCAGGGCGTAACTGGTATGGAAAACACGGCCATTACGGTTACGAATGATCTGGGCGTACTTTCGAAGGTCTTGCCGAGCCAGCCCGGCCTCACCGAAGGTGTTGTAACTGATCAGCGATTCGATGAGGTAGTCGCCAGGGTCCGAAATTGGTTCCTGATGGTGAGGAGAATCCAGGTGGTGCGTTTGCATACACACCTGGGTCAGCCATCGCCCCGCCCGCCAAATCTCATTTAGCTTGGAGTCGCTGCATTCAAACTTCCCGCGGTAGCTCACGGGATAAGACCGGAATACCGCTTCCACCGATTCCACCGTGAATGGCTGCGTCACGCCCACCGCTTCGAGGTTGATTACCGAAAAACTGTCAAAAAATGGAATCTCAAAAATCTGGTCGCCGCGACCTAATTTGAGTCGAACCGCTCGATTGAATCCCTTCTCGTTCTTCTCGTTCGGCATGACGCAGAGAATCGCGCCCTCTCCCCCTTTCACCCTTACGACGACGTGGGCGCTGACAACCCGATCGAAACGCACCGAATAGCCGCCGTTCCCGCTAAACTGCGCCACTTTATCCAGGCTCAGTTTGCCGAAGATTCGCTCGTACCCTACGGATGGATAAACCGCTTCCATCGGAGCCGGAATTTCACTTTGGGTCACTGGCCGCGATGCGGCCAGGGCTAGCGATGCCGGCTTCCACGAGGAGCTATCCCCATCAAACCAGTTTCCCGCCTCCCGCAACCCCAAAAGGGTCAAAAGCGGACCACGCCCCCGGACTGGCTCATTTTCGCCACCGGGCTCAAACGACAAATCTTGATTGGGCGAAGCCTTCCAAGTCGAATCTGTGCCAATCCGATCCGCACCGAAGTCTGCTTCCAGCCAGAAACCTGGATGCCCCAGTTGTCCCTCGCTTTGCACCAGCGGCCGCGCGATCACTTCCGCCGCAATCGAATTCGCCCCCGCTCTCAGGTAACGCGTGACATCAACCACGTCGTAAAACCACGGTCCCGTGGGACCAATATCGTAATCCCGCCCCACGTCCGCCGGACCGCGGGATACGATGGTTCCGTTCACATAAAGACGGTACGAGCTTTCCGCCGAAACCCGAATCAGAGCCGATTTCGGCACGGACGCGCATTCCATTTTCTTAAAGAACCGCGCCGAATCCTTACTTTCGGGAAGCCAAATCCATTGCCCCTTCCCCGACACGGGACTGGTGATCGGCATCACCGCGCTTCCCTGCACTTCCCCAGGTTGCACGCGGATATTCGGTGTGGCCCGAATCGGACCCACGAACGAGGGAGATGTGTTCATGATCACGGCGCACAGGATCGAAGTAAGCATCAGCAATTAGGGAAATCAGAGTGCCAATCTGGCAACTCGACGGACCGGACAGAGCGAAAAATTTACCCTACCAACCGAGATCACCTAACGAAACGGGGCCGCTGATCTTTCAATCCTCGGCCAGTTGAAACATTTGCCCGGGGCCAGGCTAGTTCGGGGCTACCGCGTAGCCAAGGGCATCTTGGTAAGCAATCTGAGATTGACCCAGTGAGAAGTCGTTCACGAACTTTCCTTGCCCTTTATCCCAGTGGGTAAAGAACAAGGCACCATTCTTCGCATTCCGGTAAATCAGGTAGTAAATTCCGTTGTAGAAGGCGCCGCCGGCTTGAATTGCCTTCGTGAGGGGCGCGGGGCCCACAATTACACCGTCGCGAGAAGGCACATCCACATTGAAATACTTCAGGCTGGCGCCAATCGCCGCGTAGTATCTCCCGGTGGCGGGGTCGTAGGCCGAAGAGGCGAACGCCGCGTACGGGCCATTAATCGCGTAGTCTCCCAGGTGCACACCGGTAGCCGCAACCTTTTTCACCACCGAGTTTGTTTTGCTGGAGCCCACGTACACAAAGCCAATCCATTGCGTCACCCCATTCTTGATTCTAAAGTCGAAAGTGTTGCTTCCGTTTCCAGATGCCAGTGTCCATTGCTTGGTGAGGTTTCCGGTCTTTGGGTCAATTTTGTACAGAACCCCATTCGACTGTCCCCAAAGTGCACCAGCCGGATCAAACGCGAGCGAACTAAAGTCCGCGGTTGGCTTACCGTTCAATTTCAACTGAACCGAGGTGACGGACGTAGCGGACTTAAATTTATACAGGCGGTTGCCTTGCGATACGTAGTGGGTTTGGGCTGCCGACAACGCCGCCAGCGTGGAAAGAGACAAGACCAAGCACAATTTCTTTGTAATCATCGCGACTCCAGAAATCGAGACGAGAAGCCTCAAATTCTCTAGCAATAGAATAACCCGATATCGTGAAACTGCATCAGACAGAACTGTGGCCGTAACCTTCAGATCAATTTCTATGCAATATTTCAGTATCCAAGATTGCGAGGAGAAAATAGTTCGATGCAATCCGGTCAATCACACGTCTAAGTGGATGAGAACTCCAGCCTCCAAAAGTGGGGGAACCATCTTGGGGCCGGGCAACTCGGAATCGCATGCCGCCTCCCTTCCTTATTGCCGTCATCGTCGCCGGAATCATCGCTGCCGTCTCCTCAGGTCGCCGATCGCTCGAACCCTCGCCACACCGGCATTCGTTTCTGGGGCTGCTCGCCCTCATAATCATCGCTAGTGCCATTACCACTCGCCTAGCCAAACCGGCCGAGATTGCCCCAACCCTTACCGGGCTGCTAGTCGGAGTCACATTTGGTATCGGTAGTCGATTGCTGAGTGGATTGCTCTCGGGTCTCGCACTAGCCGTAGCCGGGTCTGCGGCATCTCACCTTGTCCCGCTCGTAGGGCCCGCACAACTCGGCCTACTTGTGGGTTCTGGTTTCGCTTCCATTATATTTTCTTCAGATTCAACCGGGAGGTTTGCCCTCTGGAGTCTTCTCATCGTGGCCGCCGACAGACTGGGCGCGAGCAATAACGACGCGCCGGGGTTTGCCTGTCTCGGCACGGTCCTGGGAGTCGTTGCCGTTATGGGCATCGCCGCTGGAATTCCAATCCCCAATAAATTTCGCGGATTTACCCCCGTTCTGGCCGGGATTGTCATTGCTCTAGGCGGAGTCTTTTTGTCCAAGTACGTAGGGGAGGCGGCCCTTACCATCGCCGTGGGCCTGGGAGCCACCGTTGGGGTTGTTCTCCATTTCTTGGTTGAGGAGAGCGACCCTAGTGCTCTCCGGGTCGGGCTTGCCACCATCCTCACGGTCGGCCTTGCGACGGTCGCGTTCGGGGCGTTTCGTGGCCTTGGGATGAGCCTTTCCCTCCTCGCCGCTGGCGGAGTTTTGGCGGTCAGCGCAAATCGACGAGCTTTGCTGACATTGGGGCCACTCGTGGGATTGGTCCTCTACCGAGTCCTGCGTGAGGAAGGAACCGGTGCCTCGCGAGCCCTTGACATCGGTCAACAATACACTCTCCTCGCGCTCGCGCTCGGGGCTATTGTCCCCCTCATGTTCGCGGATTGGCGTGGCCGTGGTATCGGCTTTGGCCTGTGGGCCCTCGTCGGGCTTGCCGTCCCGCCTCTGATCATTGCCATGTTTGGAGTCAGGGGCGCCGTCGGCTTCATCGTCGGCCTTGGTTTGGCAGCGACCATCGATGCCCTGCGTCGCGCCGAATCTTTCACTGTCTTCGCGGCGACGGCCATCATGGCCCCAATCACGCTGCTCGCCCTCCATGTGGCAAAAGATGTTGATGCGCTGACCCGCGACCAGAAAATTCCAATCCTGATTGGCGCGAGTCTAGTAATCACCCTACTTGCGGGCGGAATCACCGCCCTCCGTCACGGCCAAAAGGCAGAAAACCCGGTATGAAACCCGCCGTTGCCCGTCTGCTCGCGGTCGCCGCCGCCATGCTCCTTGGAGGCTATCTCCTGGTCGCAGGGATCGCCGAAGAACTGCCGGTTGGTTCGGTCTCCGGTCAGGTGGTGATGAAGGAAAATCAACGGCCCCTAGCCGACGCGTATATCACCGTTCGAGCGATCGGCGCACCGGAAGAAGACCTGCGCCAATCGTTCCGGACCACTACAGACGCCGCCGGTCATTTTCGTTTCCGTCAGCTTCCCGCCGGCGAATACCGCATCTCTACTTCCACCGAGGCTCACCGTGTCAATGACCTGAGGGTATCGGTGGAAGAGGGCAAGAATGTACCACTCAAACTTGCCGCCGTCCCGGTCGATCCCTATCTCAATCTGTACGCATCGCAAAAGGTCTTCTCGCCTGGCGAAGCTCCCTCTGTGGATGTAAGTGCCTTTAATCCCGATCATTTGCTGAGCCTCAGCGTCTTCCGCATCGATTTGGCAAAGGTGGCCGGCAAGCAGGGTTACGAGGCCGCAATGCGCCCCGTCGCCTCTGGCAATCAAGTACCTGTCACTGCGGTAGGGGTGGGCGAAAAAGTGTTCGACCAAGCGATTACTCGCGCCGATTTGGATGCCGAGGGTCGCTATGTGAAAACGATGCGGCTCGGAAAACTCCCCGAGGGATCCTATCTGGTGTACGGAACCGACGAAACTCACCGTGCCACGGCCGTGATCTTTGTATCGCGAATCGCGATGGTTACGAAGAGCTCCCCCCTGAAAACTCTGTGTTACGTAACCGATCTCGTTTCTGGAGTTCCCATTGCCGGAGCTTCCATCTCCGCACCTATTTTCGATTCGAAAGACGGCAAGCTGCGAGCCGTCGCGACGACTAACGCGGAAGGCATTGCCGAAATTGCGGTCCCCGCCAAATCCGACGGTCCAATGATGCTCCTGGCTCGCTCCGGTCCGTCCTTAGCACTGGTAGGTGCCGGAATCCCGCAAGTAGATAAGAAGTCTATTTTCATCACGACCTATTGCGAACGACCGGCATACCGTCCCGGCGACACCGTCAATTTCAAAGGTTTTGTTCGCCGGCGCGCACCGGATGGCTACACACTGCCGGGACCCGGGACGGTCACGGTCACCATCAAAGATCCCGACGATAACGACCTCACTACGCTCCGATTACCGTTGTCCATACACGGGTCATTTCACGGCTCCTTCGCCACGAGTTCTGAAGCTAAGCCCGGCGGCTACATCGTTCAAGCATCGGCTTTTGGTGCCACCAATTCCGACACCTACGCAAATATCGTGGCCTACCGAAAACCGGAATTTTCGATCGAGGTCAAACCAACCCGGGATCACTTCACCATGGGCGACCAAGCCTCCGCCACCGTGGAATGCCAATACTACTATGGCGGACCGGTGGTCGGAGCGAAAATTTCCGCCACGATCTACCGCTCCCCGGCATTCCGTTACGGCGATGAAGACGGCGAATCCCAATTGTATTCTGACGCGGGTGAGTACTCCCAAGAGGTAGAAGCAGTCACCGATGCTTCCGGCCGGGCAAACATCCAGTTCCCAACCCGCTCGGACAATGATCCATCCGCGCTTTCCAACGATTACATCTACACGGTTTACGCCAACGTGAGCGAAACCGATGGTCGAGCATTTAATGGTAGCGGCGAAATTAGGGTCGTACGCGGCGACTACAACCTGGAGCTTGAAGTGCAAAACCCCGTGGTCTACGTGGGTCAAGCCGTGCAGTTGAAAGTTCGCACTACCGATCCCACCCGGCGCGAAATTGCTGCTCCTGGTCAGAAAGTTACCGTCCGCGTCGGCAGCGAAAAGTGGGTGGACAATCAACCACAGTTCACCGAGAAACAATCGTTTCAAGTGGAAACTGATGCGAAAGGCGAGGCAAACCTCACCATCCCCATCACCAAGGCTGAATCCTTGGCGATCAGGGCTGTCAGTACCGACTCCCATGGTCGCGAGATCGTGGCGAATGAGTACGCCTACGTAGCCGGTGCCGCTCAGGACACCACTCCCCAACCCGGCAATCTAAAAATCACCCTCGATCACCGCGAGTACCAAGCCGGACAGACGGCAAAGGCGCTTTTGCAAACCGATCTGCCCGGCGGCTCCGCCCTTGTGTGCGTTCAGACCGATCGGATTCTGTGGGAGAAAGTGGTTCCGCTCACCTCGGCCGCTACATTGGTCGAAGTGCCGATGTCCCTGAGTTTCGCGCCGAACGTGTATCTCACCGCGGTCTATGTCCGAGAAAAACAGTTTCTGGAAGCCAGCAAGCGGGTGCGCGTCGATCGTCAAGATCGCCGGTTGAAGATCGAAGTCACCAGTGATGCCAAAACTTACCTTCCTGGAGGAAAAGTAAAGCTGAATGTGCGGACACTCCTGCAGGGCAAGCCCGTGGCTGCCGAGGTATCGGTAGGTGTCGTTGATCAGGGGGTCTACGATATCAGCCCAGATTCCAACAATCTCTATGCCGCTCTGTATCCCGATCGGTACGACCAAGTTCAAACGGCGTACTCGTTCCCCGAGGTGTATCTGGATGGAGGTGACAAGGGCACCAGTAAGGTGCCCTTCCGCAAAAACTTTAGGGACACCGCCGCATGGCTGCCCGCGGTCTGGACCGGGTCTACCGGGACCGCGCAAGTTGAAGTCACCCTGCCGGACAATCTCACCGGAT
>CANFJD010000089.1 GCA_947447315.1 Fimbriimonadaceae bacterium | reverse complement strand
GCTGCCCGCCGTAGGTTCTCTTCCTCCGCCTGAAACCGCAAGATCGTGTCCCGTTGCTCCGCCTGCACTCCCGAGCCATTCAGTTGCTCGACGAACCCAGCCGCCCAATTGAATAGTTGCGCCGAGGCCGCTTCATGCTGTCCGCTCACCCGCAGTTTCGCCTCCGCGATGGGTCTTATCGGCTCTAGGTAGCGATAACGTGGTTCGCCGGCCACCCCCTCTTCACGAATCATTAACGATGCGTCGTAGAGCCGCTCCACGGCCTCAAAACCGTCGATGTCTAGCCCCGAAAGTACCGTCACTGCCGCCCGTACCGTCCACCCGGTTCGGAATATCCCCAGGTAAGCAAACGCTAATTGCTCCTGGGGCGATAGAGTCTGGAAACTCCATTCGATGCTCTCTTCCATCGAATAGTGGCGACCCGGTTCTCCCGGATTCTTCACTTGCAATCCGCGTATCAACCGCTCAACCAGTTCGCCTGGAGTCTCCATCCGCAGTTTGGGGGCAACTAATTCCAGTGCCAGGGGCACGCCGTCGGTTCGCCTACAAAGCTCCGCGAAGTCCGAGGCATTGGCATCGGTCAATGTGAATTCAGGCGCCTTCGCTTGCGTGCGCTCCAGCAGTAATTGGGCCGCCTCCGATTCCAGTACCGCAATCACCGAATTCGCATCCGCCGCGGGTAGCGAAAGCGGTCGAAGTCGGTACTCCGCCTCGCTGGCCAATCGCAAAGGCTCCCTTGAGGTAGCGAGAACCTTCAGACTCGGGGCGGCCAAGAGCAATTCCCGCACGAGGCTTCTCACTGCCCCAATACGTGCTCGCAGTTGTCTACTAACAAGAGAATCTGCCTTCCTTTGAGCTTCGGCTTCCACGGTCCGTCGTCCCCCAACTGTAGTGCCGCTACGAACGCCACTTCCACCTCCTCCGGGCCACTACTCGCTACCAGATCCACAAAGAACACGCCGTCGCGAAACTGATCAAGCTGAACCGATCCGATCTCGAGCGCCATTCGAGTCTTGCCCGTGCCTCCGGTTCCGGAAATCGTCATCACGGCGTGTCGCGCCAACAGTTCAATAAGGGAGTCTCGATCCGCCGCTCGCCCCACAAACGAAGTGAATTGGGTCGGCAGATTATTGGGATGGTAGTCAACCGCCAGGGGCGCTCGTCCGGCCACTCCGTCCGTGGTCGCCTCAAATATTTCCTCCGGTGTCAGAAGATCCTTCAACCGGTGAGAACCGTGTTCGACGAATATGACCCCGGGAGTTCTTCGAGCCAAGCTTGCTGCCGCCTGAGATACCAAAATCTGTCCTGGATTCGCTGCCGCCCGCAGCCTCGCGCAACGATTCACACTTGGCCCTCGGTAATCCGAATCGCGTGCGGTCAACTCTGCCGAATGAATCGATATCCGGATCTCGAGCCCGATCTCGCGAATGCCTTCTCGCAGTTGGATAGCGGCTAAAACGGCGTCGCTGGCATTCGAAAAAACCAGGAACAGGCTGTCTCCCTCCCCCCGCTCCTTCACCACGTGGCCGTGGTGATCGGCAACGATAATCGGAGCTACTGCATCGTGCCGTTCAATGCGAGCCCGCATCACATCGGGTTCACGTTCCCAGGCGTCCGTGCTACGCACGACGTCCGTGAAAACCAGCGTTACGGTGCCGGAAGGAAGGTTAACCACGTGTCTCCGTCAAATCACCAATACTGGTAATCATTCACTATATCGTCCGCCGTCGTCTACGGTGGGCGGAACGTGTCGGCAAAGGCAATCAATACGGTATTGTCCCCCGTTTGTTAGGGATGGGGATACCGGTAAACTTTCAACATGACCGGTAGCAATTCCTGCGACGCACCGCAGGAGAAGTGTGGCGTGTTTGGAGCCTATCTTAAGAACCGCAACGCCGCCCCTACCGCCTACTACGGTCTCTTCGCCCTTCAGCATCGTGGCCAAGAAACCGCCGGAATTGTCACGTCTGACGGCGAGAAATTGCATAAAATCATCGGCCGCGGTCTTGTAAACACGATCTTCACCAAGCAGAAGATGAAGCGGTTGGTGGGTCATCTCGCCATTGGTCACACGCGTTACAGCACCACGGGAGGTGCTCGTTTGGCCAACGCCCAGCCGATCAACTGCGTTGCTCAGGTCGGCGAAATCGCCATCGCCCACAACGGCAACCTGGTCAACACCCACGAGTTACGAGAAGAATTGGAAGCCGAAGGCGAGACCTTCGATCCGTCCGAGAATTCCGACAGCCACCTGATCGCCCGCATTATCGCCCGACACATCGATGAAGGGCCGCGCATCGCCGTGCAAAAAGTGATGGAACGGTGCGTTGGCGCCTACAGCATCGCGGTGATCACACCAAAACAAATTTTTGGCTTTCGGGACCCGTGGGGAGTTCGCCCGCTGGTACTCGGAAAGCACGAAGATGACTACTACATCGCCAGCGAAACCTGCGCCTTCCGCGCGGTCGGCGCCAAGTTCGTGCAAGAGATTGAGCCCGGCCAACTGGTAACAATCGATGAAACTGGCTATGTAATCGATCAAATCGTCCCGGTACAAAAAGAAAGTCTCTGCCTGTTCGAATTCATCTATTTCGCCCGACCCGACAGCAAAATGTATGGTCGATCGCTATACTCCGCGCGCAAGCAGATGGGGATCCAACTGGCTTACGAGCGACCGGCCATTGCCGACCTTGTCGTGCCGGTTCCCGATAGCGGTATCCCAGCGGCTCTCGGGTACAGCCTTGCCAGCGGAATCCCGTTCGCGGAAGGCATGATGAAGTCGCGTTATATCCATCGAACATTCATCGAGCCCGACGACGAGATGCGAAAACTGGGCGTAAGAATGAAGCTGTCTCCGCTCGAAGACAATATCGAAGGAAAGCGCATCGTCCTCGTCGATGACAGTATCGTTCGTGGCAACACCACCGGAGAAATCGTAAAGCTGCTAAAGGACTACGGCGCCACCGAAGTTCACGTCCGAATCACGGCTCCTCGCATCGAATGGCCCTGCTACTATGGCATCGATATGAGCGTTCGGCGAAAACTCATCGCCGCGCTTAAAACCGATGACGAAATCTGCGCCCACATCAGTGCCGATTCTCTTGGTTTTCTCAGCCTAGAGCAAGCTCACCTTGCGGTTGGCAAGCCAGATCGCGGATTTTGCGACGCCTGTTTCAGCAACAACTATCCAATCCCGATTCCTGGGCGACTCCGCAAAAAGATGACCCGTATTCCTTCCCTGCCGCAAGCCGGCCAAACGCAACCGGCCCTCATGGGGACCAAGTAACGTTATGCGGATTCTGATCACAAACGATGACGGAATCCACGCTCCTGGCCTACGTGCGTTGGCAAATGTAGCCTGCCGGTTTGGCGAAGTAGTTGTAGTCGCCCCTGACCGAGAAAGATCAGCCTGCTCTCACGCCATGACGATGCGCGAACCGCTCCGCGTAAATGCGGTGACGTACCCGGGCGCCAAAGGGTACGAAGTCAATGGACTGCCGGTCGACTGCGTAAATGTGGGCCTTACCATAGCTTTTCCAGGCGGATGCGATCTGGTTCTCAGCGGAATTAACAACGGTCCCAACCTGGGTTTCGACATCACCTACAGTGGCACCGCCGCCGGGGCAATGGAGGGAACCATCAACGGCATTCGAAGCATTGCCGTCTCCATGGCCCTGCTTGATTACGGGCAACCCATCGATTACACACTGGCTGAAGCCTGGCTTGGTGAACACCTCGGCGAACTGGTCTCGCATCCGCTACCGCCTCTCAGTTTCTGGAATGTGAACGTACCGAATCAGGAGCCTGTTGGCTACCGGTACACCACGATGGGCAAGCGGATCTACAAAGACCGGGTCGAAATGCGCGAAGACCCGTGGGGGCGCCCCTATTATTGGCAGGGCGGAACCGCCGTGCTCACGGATCATGCTCCCGGCACCGATGTCGCCGCCATCATGGATGGCTATGTCAGTGTGACCCCCATATCACTTGATTGGACCGACCATGCTTCTCTACAAAAGCTGAAATCGTGACCAAATTAAACGTAAACATATTCAAATCGGCAGTCAGCGGAATTACAATCATTAAGTGACTTATCGAAATACGGTGGCTTTGCAGCTAGCCATTGGGTTGCTCACGGTACTTTTCACCGTCATCGCCGTGTTAAACATGCCTACCGTGATTCCTACCCACTGGGGGATTGATGGCAAGCCAGATGCCTTCGGTAGCCGAAACACGATGCTGTGGCTCGGAGTTGGCTTAGGATTGTTTACCCCCGTTCTCACCATTCTGCTCCCGCTGATCTCCCCGAAAGAAAAACCCATTCGTACTGGCGATCCCGCATTCCTAAAGCTGATGACCCTGGTCAGCTTCTTGATGAGCGCAATGGTGGTCATCATCATCAATGCTGCCATGGGCCCCGCGTCCGATCCTACACGTCCAATATTCGCCGCTCTCGGATTAGTCTTTGCCGCGATGGGGCCAATCATGGCCGACCTGAAGCCGAACTTTTATGCGGGCATTCGTACGCCGTGGACGCTTAGTAGCGATTTAGTCTGGCGAGAAACTCACCGCCGTGCTGCGCGCTACTTCCTATTTGGTGGGATCGCAACTCTAATCTTCGCTATTCTCACCCCTTGGCCAATCATCGGAATCGTAGCGATTTTGATCGCCAGCTTCGGGCCGATCATCGATAGCTATCTCATCTACCGACGACTCAGCTGAAGAATCAGCGCGCTAGCAACTGGGTGAGAGGTGCTAGTTCGCCTAAGATACCGGTCGGTTGCGGACCGTCGGCGGGCGGCATTTCGGGCAAAGTCCCTGGCCGTGCACTCGGTGGCACGTCAGAATCCCGTCGCAGCCAAATCGTCTTCCAGCCCGCCAAAATTGCCGGGCGAATGTCGTGGCCAAAGCTATTCCCAACCATCAAAATCTCGTCGGGTGCAAGCCCAACGGCCAACTCGGCCTGTTGAAATACGTGCGGATCAGGCTTACCCACGCCGACCTCACCCTCGATGAAGAAGTGAGAGAAGAAGCTCGCAATCCCGAGTTGACTGAGCTCTTCGCGTTGAATATCCGCTGGCCCGTTCGTCATTACGCCCAAAGGGAAATGTCGGTGAAGCGTCGTTAAAGTCGCTAACGCATCCGAAAAAAGTGCTAATCGAGAATTTCGTTCAAATCGATAGGTGGCCGATAGCGTCGCCGCTAATGCTTCATCCTGCAGGCCGATCCGCGCGATCGTCCGTCGCATGTGTTCTTTTCGCGTCGGGTCTCCGCTGACGAGATAGAGGGGATACCACTCATCGGACTTTATCAATGGCGCGAATTCACGGTAGGTTTCCGCCCAATGGTTCACCATATCCGCCGGAGTATGGCGATCACCCAGGTGTTGGTCGAACGTGGCGTGGAGTGCGGCCTTGCTCGCATTCCAGTAGGCACAAAGTGTATCGTCGAGGTCGAAGTAGATAGCTTTTACTGAGGAAAGCTCTCCCCACAGCTGTGCTAATTCGGCACCTGAAAACTCCATCCGGCGCAGTGTACTACCCCTGCCATCCGTGGCTGAAATCCGGTCGGAAACAAAAAGGCCCCTCCCGAGATATCGGAAGGGGCAGCGAGAAGGGAAATTACTGTTGAGAGCCTTGTTTGACGGGATCTTTGATATTGCCGCCCATCACCCGCTTTGCGGCGTCAGGAATCTTCGAGTTGTTCAATCGATCCCGCGCCTGCTCCGCCGTTACCGGTGGATCCTTTGCCATCGGGGTCTGGTCGTTATCTCCTTGCGAGCAGCCTGCAAACGAAAGTGTTAGCAGGGCTCCCAATCCGCCAATAATGCCGACTTTCCGGATCACTTGTCGTCCCAAATGTACTTGGATTCGTCCAGCATCCTAATGGAATAGTTGTCACTATCCGGCGTCCAGTCGGTACCCGCCGCCGCTCGGCTCAGCGACATGCGCTTTGCGTGGCTGTCGGCAAAGTTGAATACACCCTGGCGAGTAACGCGCTGGGAAACACCACCGGAGCGGCTACCGTTCGTGTCATCGGCCTTGGCTTCAATCAATGTCGTCCAGTTGTAGTTGTTGCCCCATCCGCCGCCGTTCCAGTTCTTGAATTCGACGCCGCTGTACGGACCGTCTACGTTGCCCCAACTGATCCAGCCAACCGATGCACCCAACTGCCAATAGAAGCCGTAAACGCTGTCGACGTATTGGACCATACTCGCGGTCTGGAACACGGTTTCGGCCGGGTTACCAATTGAAGTGATGCTAACTGGCTTGTAGTCCACCGGTGGGAATGGGTCCAGCGGAAGCGGGCAGAAGACGTAACTGTTGTAGCCAAAGCCCGGCATGGCGGCGTGGCTCTGATCAGCCGTCCAACTGCGCTCGGTTCGTACGCGCCACTTGGGTCCGGCTGGGTCGTCAATTAGGTCAAAGCTCTTCATGTACGGTTGCACCAGCGCCGTCCAGAGTGTGATGTGGTTGCCGGCAACCGGGGAGCTGTACTTGCTCGGTGTCTGCGAGTAGCTCTGGCTGAGTACCGCGTAGTCATCAAAGTCCGTCGAGTAAATGATGGACGCGGTTCCAATTTGCTTACAGTTGCTCAGCGATGCTGTGGCCTTGGCACTCGCTTTAGCCTGGGCAAAAACCGGGAAGAGGATCGCGGCAAGGATCGCAATGATTGCGATAACCACCAAAAGTTCGATAAGTGTGAAGGCTTTTGTAGATCTAAGCATGGCTAAATTAAAACCTCGATATGATTTCGGAACGCCGTAACATTCCGGTAACGGAATCAACTTTACACCACTTTTGTGCCGACGCCAAATCTCCTCAGAAACCCGGTAAAAATACTTGGTATCTTCGCCATATTCTTGTCAGTCCAGACTCGTCGCAACCTCGGAGTGGATTTCCACGTAGTAACGCCCAATCGTGATCATTCCGGATTTTGACCAGCAACTATGGATTGAAGGCGGAGCGTATTGGATCGCCAAAAACGAAATCAGAATTCCCGCTGGCGGCACGCAAGTCGATTTTAAGTCCCTCGCCGGTTCCGGACCACGCACCTTTTTCCGTCTGAATTACGTTCGAAACCTTGAGGAAAAACGGGGGATACGTGTTCTTTACGCGCCGCTCAGTTACTCCGGAACGGGCCAGTTGTCAAAAAGCACTGAATTCAACGGGACCACGTTTGCTGCCGGCGTAGATACCCGCGCCTCCTACAGATTTAACTCTTACCGGGTCAGCTACTGGTCATCGCCGCGGGGCATCGACGAGCGCTGGAACTTACGGCTTGGCCTCACTCTCAAAGTACGGGATGCCAGCGTGGGGCTATCGCAAACCGGCGCCTCTTCCCACTACGACGACGTAGGAGTGGTGCCGTTGTTTTACGCTAGCGGAGAGCGCACCCTCGGTCCGCGGTGGAACTTTATGTTTGATTTTGACGGTTTCGCCGTGCCGATGGGACGGGCTCTCGATCTGGGTCTCTACCTAACGTACGCCGTTACCCCCGGAACTTCATTGTCATTCGGATTACGCGGGCTAGACGGCGGGGCGGATAACGACAAGGTCTTTAATGCCGCAACCATCACCTACTTAACCGTTGGGGTGGGATGCCGATTCTAGATCAACTGGGTACCGATCGGCGGGACCAAAGAATTGAAACGGGAGGCAAACGGTTAAACTAAAGGGAATGGGAAAACGAGTCGTCGTTTTGGGTTCTACCGGGAGCATCGGAACCCAAACCCTCGACGTTATTGCCCGTCACCCAGACCTGTTTCAACTTGCTGGCCTGGCCGCTGGACAAAATTCGTCGAAATTGAAAGATCAGGCGGCTCGTTTCGGTATTTCCCAAATTGCCCTATTCGAGCCCAATACTGAGGGAATTCCCAGTGGAATGGAGGCGATTTTGGATCTGGTTCGCCGCCCGGATGTAGACCTCGTTGTGATTGCGGTAGCTGGCGTGATCGGACTCCTTCCTACGCTTGCTTCGATAGATGCCGGGAAGGCCATTGCCCTTGCCAGCAAAGAAGTTTTAGTCGCGGCGGGAGAGGTTGTGATGCCTCTCATTCGACAAAAGAATATTTCCCTCACCCCAATCGATAGCGAACACAGCGCGATATTTCAGTGCCTTCAAGGTTATCGAAAAGACCAGGTTTCACGCTTAATACTTACCGCTAGTGGTGGACCATTCCGGAACCGAGAGCGTGCGGAACTTGCTCGGATCACGCCGGAAGCCGCCTTGAATCATCCCACCTGGCAAATGGGTGGCAAGATCACGATCGATAGCGCCACGCTGATGAACAAGGGCTTAGAACTCATCGAAGCGCAATGGTTGTTTGAAATGCCCGTGGATCAGATCGACGTCGTGGTTCACCCGCAAAGTGTCGTGCACAGCTTCGTCGAGTTCACGGATGGAAGCGTGATCGGACAAATGGGTTGGCCCGATATGCGGCTTCCAATTCTTTACGCGCTCGCTTACCCAGAGCGTCCGGTGAGCGGGCTACGCCGATGGAATCCGATCGATTCTCCCACCCTAACCTTCGAACCGCCGGATGAACTTACTTTTCCTAGTATTCACTATGCCCGCGAAGCGGCCCGGATTGGTGGAACGATGCCTTGCGCACTGAATGCCGCCAACGAGGAAGCCGCGAACGCATTTTTGCGGGGGCAGATCGGGTTTCTTGAGATTTCCGACACGGTTCAAAAAATTATCGAGAGCCATTCGTCCGTTCCGGCAACGCTCGAGACGGTTTTGAACGTTGATAAAGAAACGCGCGCCGTAGTCCGAGAACGGCTACGAAAAATGTCGCTGGCGGCTTAGTAAGCACTTCCCCTAAATCTCGCTGATGAATCTTAGTTCCTTCTTCACCCACCTGCCGGAATATGTCTGGTATGGCGTTGTCTTTTTAGTCCTCATCGCGATTTTGGTTGCCGCGCACGAGCTTGGCCACTACCTTTTCGCCCGACTTTTTGGCCTGGGAGTGGAGGAGTTTTCAATCGGATTTGGGAAGAAACCGATCTGGACTTGGGGGCGACGAACTTACGATATTCCTCTTCCCGCCGGCGATATCACCCCGCTTGGCCCCACTCTCATCGAATCCGGAGGTAGCAATCTAGAGGGTGGCGTAGCGATGCGTAACGTTGAGGTGATGGAAACTGTTAACGGTCGCGTGATGCGGGAAACGACTCTGTTCACCTTCCGCCCATGGCCGCTTGGCGGCTTTGTTCGCATCAAAGGCATGCTTCCGCAAGAGGACGGCAGTGAGACCCAGGTTCCTGGTGGCTTGTATAGCAAGCCGGTTTGGCAACGCTTCTTGGTCCTGCTGGCGGGGCCGGCTTTCAGCAT
>CANFJD010000088.1 GCA_947447315.1 Fimbriimonadaceae bacterium | reverse complement strand
GTGATGTGTATCCGCGTCCTGAAGGGGTCTCAACCCCGTTACGGACGTGTGGGAGACGTCATCGTCGCCAGCGTTAAGATCGCAACTCCAAACATGCCCGTCAAGAAGGGAGACGTCATCAAGGCCGTCGTGGTTCGCAGCAAGCGACCCGTGCGACGAACCGATGGTTCGACGCTTCGATTTGATGAAAACGCATGCGTCATCATCAACCCGGCCAACAACGAGCCTCGCGGTACCCGCATCTTTGGCCCGGTGGCCCGTGAACTCCGCGATAAGAACTTCATGAAGATCGTATCGCTCGCACCGGAGGTGCTGTAACTCATGCCACGAATGACCGCAAAACCCATCACTCGGCCGCATAAGCCCAACAAGCGCACCGCTTACGGCGCCAAGTTGTTGACCGGCGTGAAGCTAAAGCTTCGCTCGGGCGACAAGGTTGTCATCATTGCCGGAAAGGATAAGGGCGAGCGAGGATTCATCGCTGCCGTTTCTCCGCGAGAGAACAAGGCGATTGTTCTGAAGGAGAACCCGGAAAACGCCGAGCAGCCGCTACCGTTGAACCGCGCGATTAAGCACCGCAAGGCAAAAACGCAGCAGGAGCGATCCGCTCGAATTCAGATCCCGGTTCCTATTCACGTTAGCAACCTGATGCTGCTGGATCCTTCCACCAACGAACCCACTCGGGTTGGTCGAAAGAAGGTTGAAGGCAAGCTGGTTCGCTATGCAAAGAAGTCCGGCGAAGTAATTCCCGAATTCGGCAAGTAATTTCAAATTATCGGGCTCCGCTTAGGTAGAGCCCCCAACCGCCTGGTCAGAACTCAGGCACAAGGAAACCATGGCTAGGAAAGCAAAAGAAGAAACCTCAACCCTCGCTCCGGGCTCGTTGCCCAAGCCGCGTTTACGCGAAAAGTACAAGAACGAAGTTCTGCCCAAGATGCTGACTGAGTTCAAGTACAAGTCCGTTATGCAGGTGCCCAAGTTGGACAAGATTGTCATCAACATGGGAACCGGCGCCGGCGACAAGGATCCCAAGCACCTGGAGAACTCGGTGCGCGACATGACGCTCATCTCCGGTCAGAAACCGGTCGTCACCGTGGCCAAGAAAGCCGTCTCGAACTTTAAAGTTCGCGAAGGCATGAAGATTGGATGCAAAGTCACCCTCCGCGGCGACCAGATGTACCACTTCTTCGACCGACTGGTTACCGTCGTTCTCCCGCGAATCCGTGACTTCCAAGGCGTATCGCCGAAGTCGTTCGACGGTCGCGGCAACTACGCCATGGGTCTGAAAGAGCAGCTGGTGTTCCCCGAAATTCCTTACGATTCGTTCGACCGAATCCGCGGAATGGACATCATCATCTGCACCACGGCCAAGACCGACGAAGAAGCCCGCGCTTTCCTGAAAGCCATGGGCATGCCGCTCCGCGAAAAGTAATTTTCATCGGGAGTAACCCAAACCTCTCTGACCAAACTGGTCAGGGAGGTTTTTGCATTTAGCCTTAGGAATTCCAGAAACTCCACCCTATAATGGACGGGTGGATGGCTATCAGTAGGCGTTGACCATCGTCATTCATTCCGCTGATGATTTGCCGGTACGACTCGTCGGTTGGGCCACGTTTTCCGATCGGCTTGGATTAATAGGAAGATGATCCTGATGCTCGCGATTTCGCTTATGCAAGCGGAAGGCTGGTCGCCGCTCTACAGGCTATTACCAGGAGAAATTGATGCGCGGTGGCGTTACAACTATGCGGTGCTGCCCCTTAATCGGACTCCGCTCTACCAGAAGATAACCGCGGAGGTCGAAAAGTCGTTCGGACAGAATCCGGACTTGCATGCACTGGCCAGTGTTAGCGTGCGTAAATTTGACCAATCGCCGAGGATGGATCATTTGGCGCGGGCCACCTTATTGAATTATTACGGCTACGTTGCCACCAGCCGATTGGATCTGCTACCGCCGGGGTGGTATGCGGATGCGTGGAGCAAAGTCAACCAACGCCTACAGCAAGGGCAGATTCCAAAAGTTGATTTCTCTCCCAACGACTACTATCTCTCGCGGTAGCGGTTTCTGAGCGATGCGTGTTTCGACCAGTGGCTGCCGATACGGCAGGCGGGCTACCGGCTCTACCGCTTTGATCCCTCAGATTTCCGAGTTGCCAGTCGACTGGGGTGGATTCTGGTTCTCAGCAGCAAATTTGAACGTGGCATCGCTCTCGAAATTGTTGAGCGATTGAAGCGGGACCGTCCGAACCAGTGGCAAACTTGGTCGCTCGCCGCCCATGTTTATCAATGGACGGGCTATTACACTAACCAGAAGTCGTATTTGGAGAAAGCCCTCACCAGCGTAAATCGCGCACTATCGTTTTCGGATATTCCCGATCAAAATCTTGCCGGACTGAAGGCGCGGAAAAAGGGCGCCGAGGATGATATGCGGAACGGGTTCAATTATCCCAACGGCAAACCGCCGAAATTGTAGTTAGAAAGTCTCAGTTCGAAACTGTGGCGTTGGAACTGTTCGGAATGGTGGATCTGACCTCGATCGAATGGAGTTTTAGAACACACGGTCAAACCAAGGCAAAATCCCCGGTCGAGCGTGAAGCTTGACCGGGAAATATTTGTTTGGTGACTGATTAGCCGCCGACTTTGCCGGTGTCTCCTAGCGGGACCAACGGGTCCTCTAGGTTTCGCCAGGCGGGGAACGGATTGCGGGCCTTGCTCATGTTATTGAATGACCGACCCGTCCGGACAATAGCACCGACTTGTTGGTTATCCCAGCGGGTATTCAGCAGCTCGCCCCGCTGCGAGAAAGTCTTGAGAATGCCGCCATCCGATACCAACAGGTTGCCAAACTGATCGAAGTCAAATGAGAGCGACTTCGTTACTCGAGGCAACGAGAGGAGGCCGATCAACGAGTAGTTTTCGCCTGAAAGGTGGACGATTCCGCCTCCAGCCCGCATCGCGAACAGGTCCCCCGTTTTGGGATCGGTCCGCAGGGTCAATCGGCCTTCTCCGCGAAGCTCGGCGACGGTAGCCGTTCGTAACGGCTTCAAATTGGCGTCAAATTCCACCACGCTGGTGCCTCCCACGGCGACCACATGATTGCGAACGTCATCGTAAGCAATGGCTTCGAATGCCGAAGGAAGTTTTGCGTTGGTGACGTACTTGCCGGATCGGTCGAGTTTGTACACTCCCTTGCGTCCCAGGGCGAAAAGGCTCTGATTCAAGCCACCGAACGTGAGACTGTAAGCCGCTTCGGGAACTCGTCCGTACACCCGACTGGCGCGTTCTCCCAGTTCGCCCTGCATGATGATGCCGTTCGCGGCATTGGTGCGCACGTATTCGGGGGCAATCGGGTCTAGCGCCATGTCACCGGCAATTTTTGTGCCGGGACTGATGGTTTGGATGAGGTCGGGGGAATAGGTGCCCTTCTTGGCGTTGTAAGCCATTCCCAGCTTGATGGAGATATTGTCGGAGTTCAGGACGTTGGTCAAAATGACGAATGGCACCACTATCGTATAACCGTCCAAATAGGCGTAGCGCCAGTTCATCACGTCGGGATTGGTGTCCACGGTCGGCTTGGCGCCGATACCATACAAAGTGGTTTCGGTGCCGTCAAAGTTTGCGTGTTCCGGCGTGAAGTCGTAAGACCGCGAGGTGAAGGGCGATTGTTTTTTTAATCGATTCGGATCGTTTTTGCCTTCGTCTTGCGCGGGGTCCCGATAGTCGCAGTGAAAATTGCTCGCGAAGTCTGGCAACCAAGGGAAGTTGTTCGGGTTTGGCACGGCGGTGTCTTTGCGAACCACTCCGTTCATGGTTAAGCAGTGACCGCCATCACGCTCTTTCGTGAACGCGTATGGGTTGGTGTAACGGCCGTAGCAGAACTCCACCAGGCCACCAATGCGCATCCAGTTGAGGGCGATCTGCGGGGAAGGGAAAATGTCGTCCTTGGCGTACTGAATGACCAGGGCGGGCACGCTGCACATGTTAAGGTATGTCACCAAGCCGTCGAATAGTCCGGCGCCATTGGTGCCGTCGGTGGCATCGGTATCCATCAGCGCTCCCATCGCAGCGATGCGGAGGTCGTGGCCCTTGTACTTGTTGGCGGCGAGAATGCTGCCCGATGGATCAGTGGGAACGAACTTGAGGGAACTGACCCCGTGTAGCCGCATGAAGTCCAGCATGTTCCAGGCCGAAGTGGGGGCACAATACATGCCGCCTTTGCCGGGAAGGGCAATGCGGCGCTGATCGTGATCGGACATTCCGTAGATGGTGAACGCGTCGTCGGCGACGGCGAAGGAAGCTAAGGCAAGACACAAAGTAGAGAGTGAGAAGAGCTTATTTGCGGATCGTTTCATCGTAACCTCGGGCGAGCACCTTTGCTCATCCCGCCGCTTATAGACTAAACGCCGAATAAATTCGTTCCATATTTAAAGAAAAATTGTGTTATTTTTCTTTCTATGCTGGTGCGACCGGTGGAGAGTCGGTCTGATTTTGCTCGGATTGAACCTGGAATAGCCTCCGCCATTCTCGCCATCCTTGGATGGCAAGCAGGCCGTAGATGGCATACAGCACGGCGGTAGCCGGCAGGTGCTTGCTGACAAACACGGGGATGTAGCAAAAATTGACGATGACCCACACGGGCCAATTCTCAATCTTCTTCCGTGTCTGCAGATACTGCCCGACCATTGAGAAGCTGAAAAGTAGCGCGTCGGGCAGGGCGACGGTGGAGCCCGCATTACGGAAATAGGGAAAGAGAAACCACGCCGCCGCCAGGGCGAGGGCTGATAATAGGGCCAGCAGCCGCCATCGCGAGTAGCTGATCGGCACAGGGGTGCGCCCATCATCACCCCGAACCCACCAGTACCAGCCGATAAAGCCGAGGACAATGTACAGAGCGTTAAGGGCGGCATCACCGTAGACCTTCGCTTGCAGCATTACCACCACGTAAATGGAGGAGTTGAGGATACCAATCGGCCAGTTCCACGGGCTCTCTTGAATCAGAAGCCAAACCCACCACACGCCCAGCAAGAAACCGACCGCTTCTATAGTTTGAACCGGCGACCACGGTTGGGTCGAGATCCCGATCAAAACAGCCGCAACGATAGCGGCGAGACCCCAATGGGCGACCGAGAGTCCGGCCAAGCGGCGATTCACGGGATTAACTTACCAAAGTTCGGTTGCGGGTTTGGATAGCAGAGTAAAGTTGTTCTCGTGGCAACAGCGGCGCGGTACCCCATATGGAGAAAGTGGTCGGCGCTGTTTGGCATCTATTTTCAGGACGGGCTGGCGTATCGGGCGAGCGGAATCATATGGATTCTGACCGACGTAACCCAGGCGGTGACGATGCCTTTGGTGATGTCCGCCGCGGCAAAGGGCGGACCCATCGCGGGATATTCCCCTAGCCAGTTTGTCCTGTATTACCTTTCAACCCTCCTATTGAGCGGGTTTATCACGAGTCACTTTATGTGGGATTTGGCGATGGAGGTGAAGGAAGGGCAGTTTTCTACCCAGCTACTGCGTCCGATGAACTTTTTCCAAACCTGCTTCTTGCGCAATTTGGCGTGGCGGATTATACGCCCAGCTTTGTTCCTGCCGTTCTTCTTGGTCTTGCTTTGGGCGTACCAAGGCTACTTGGGGCAGGCGAGTTATTCCTTGGGTTGGGAGACATTCGCGGCGGTTGCCCTGGGTCACCTGGTGAGTTTTTCGGTGATGATGGCGTTGAGTTGCATCGCCTTGTGGACTCAAGAGGCGATGACAATCTTTGAGCTGTATTACATTCCTTTGCTCTTCTTGTCGGGGCAGATCTTTCCGGTGAGCCTGTTACCTACGTGGGCGACCAATTTGGCGCACTGGATGCCATTTTACTACACTACCGGCGTACCGACGGAGATTCTGCTGGGGCGGCTGTCGGGCCTGGCCGCGCACCAGGTGATGGGAATTCAACTGCTCTGGATTGCCGGGCTCCTCATGGTGGCTACCTGGGGATGGCGTCGCGGCCTCCGCCACTATGCCGGAACGGGAATGTAGGCACGAGTTCTGAGCATCCTTTCAGTGGCCACGTGACTTCTTTGATGCTAGCTTGACCATTTTGTCGAAAACCTCAGGGCATCGGTAATCATCAAATCTGATCATCAAAAAAGTCAAATGAGAGTTGCTTCGAGGATGTCTTCATCTTGGTGTAATGAAGCTACGCGGTGGATTCACCCTTATCGAGCTACTCGTTGTCATCGCGATCATCGCGATTTTGGCGGCGATTCTGTTTCCGGTGTTCGCCCAGGCGAAGGACGCGGCGAAGAAGACAGTGTCGCTGAGTAATATGCGGCAAATTGGAACCGCCACCATGCTGTACATTGGCGACACCGACGACGTGATCATGCCCTTGCGTTGGTATGACCCCACCGATCAACCGGCCCCTTACCAAAGCACCCAAGGCTTCTTCTTCTATCCCGTCTTGCTCCAGCCGTACACGAAGAATGTTCAGCTGTTTTACGATCCTAAGGATACGGAGGATGATCCGGCGATGCATTACTCGGCATGTCCCAACGCAGGGCGGTTTGATAAAACTGGATGTGCTTACTGGTATCTCACGGGGGCTTATCCTTCCTATGGATTTAACCGCCGGTACCTAAACGATTCTCAGCCGGGACCGTTTGGCGCACTTACGTATACGGGCAAATCCGCCACCACTTTTGGTGCTCCCGCCCAGACTCTGCTGTTTGCGGATGCCACCGGGAAGGACGTGGTCTCTCCTGGGCAGCCAGTGGTGCGGTCAACGGTTGGTTACCACCGGGTTGATGCTCCGTCATTTTGGCGCGATCCTGCCTTGGCCGATCCGGCGGCGCGGGTGTTAGATGCGCGCACGCAGGGTCAGCTTTGGGGCCGGTACGACCCTAAGAGCGTGAACGTAACCTGGCTGGATGGGCACGCAAAGTTCACCGGTATTAGTCGGCTCAAAGGCACGGGATCGACCGTGGAAGAGATTGATCGGTACTGGAACGGTCGGGGCGACTAGCCGAATACTGGTCGGATCATCCTTAATTCGGGACGAAGGGCGGTATTGATTATTGAATTCCGCCCAGATTGCGTACAATGGTCGTCTAACATTGGTTGGAGGTTCTAAAACATGGCAAATCGAGATGATAGTAGCGCGTTAATTTATCTGCTGGCGGGCGTTGGGCTCGGAGCGATTATCGGGGCAGCCGCCGGAGTGTTGTTTGCACCTAAGCCGGGCGAAGAGCTTCGCGGAGATTTGAACGAAAAGTTCAAGGATCTAAAGAGCAAGACCGAGGAATGGGTTGCGGAGCAGAAAGCGAAGACAAAGCAGCTTGAAGCCGATATTGAAGAGCTGGGAGTCTGAGACCCTCGCCAACAGCTTTGCCAGTAGGCTAAGCTAACCGATCATGCAGGCATGGAGAGTCTTGCTCTGGATTGGCCTGGTGGCCCTGTTATTGGGCTTCCTTTGGCTGGTCCGGGGCATCCTCCTGCCTTTTATTTTATGTCTCGTGGTCGCGGCGCTCCTGGATCCGTCCGTCCGTTGGTTGACGCGGAAGGGCGCTCCTAAGCAGGTTGCCATCCTCACGATGGTGGGTGCCTTCTTTGGTGGAGTCCTACTGGTAGGGGCGATCGCTTTACCGACGATCACAAAGCAGGTAACGGGCATCTCTTCCAGCGCTCAGTCGCTTACCCGGAGCATCATTGAAGACGGTCAACGAGATAACTTTTTTGTTCGCTGGAATCCCGAAAACGTAGCTGCTCGATCCTCGAGCATGTCGGGGAATATTGACCGGATTCTCTCAAAGTACGGCTCCACACTGGAAGAATTAGGATTACCAAGTACGCGGCGAGGTCTGATTGACCAGTACGTTGACAAAAATCGTTCCAAGCTCACGGGAATGATTCAAGGAGCCTTTGATGGACTCTTCGGCGTTGTCACCGCTGCGTTTCAGAACTTCTTTTGGCTCTTCTTAGTGCCGGTGATCGTCACGATGCTTCTCTCGGAAATGGAGACGGTGAAGCAGAGGGGGCCTAGATGGATTCCGCCCGCCATTCGACGGCAAACCATCATGCTTTGGAACGATATTTCTGGGGTGTTTTTCAACTATCTGCGGGGCATGTCGTTGCTGATTCTGTACTTCAGCATCGCACAGACGTTGATGCTGTACTCCATGAATTTGCCCTATGCTTTGTTGTTAGGGGTGGTGTTCGGTACGTTTTATTTGGTGCCGATTATCGGCAATATGATCTCCGCTGTGTCCATCTTCCTGATCATGGGCTTTACGGGAACGGCAGGCACCGCTGCTTTTTCGGTTGGAAACTCGTGGGCCTACGGGGCGCTCACCGCCGTGCTCTATTTGGTCATTGGCGGCATGTGCGATACCTTTGTGGTGCCGAAAGTGGTAGGAAATTCGGTGGGGCTCAGTCCGGTGATCAGCATCTTTGTTGTCATGTGCGGACAGGCACTATTTGGTCTCCCGGGCATGGTGATTGCCTTCCCGACCGCGGGAGCCATCAAGGTAATTTTGGACCGACTGCTGAAAATAACCAGCAGTACAGATGCGCTGGTGATTCCGGCGATCCCTCTTCGTCACAAACACGAGGTCTAATCTGTCAAACTCATATGGGTTAATGACCCACCAAACGGTTCTCGTCGTAGATTTCGGAGGCCAATACACCCAACTCATTGTCCGCCGCATCCGCGAATTTGGCGTATATTCCGAGATGGTGCCCTGGACCAAGGCTGCCGAAATCATCGCCGAGCGTCATCCCGATGCGGTGATTTTGAGCGGCGGACCCCGGTCTGTTCTGGAAGAGAACGCCCCGGACCTCGATTTTTCCGTCCTTACCGGAATTCCTACTTTGGGGATTTGCTACGGACAGCAGTTGATGGCGTTGCGGTTGGGTGGTCAGGTTGAAAAGGCCGATCACCGTGAATACGGCGCGCGGCACCTGAATTCAGTTACCAGCGACGCGCTCGTTTCGGGGCTTTCGAGCAACGAGGTGTGGATGAGCCACGGCGACCAAGTGCTGCATGTTCCGGATGGTTTCACCGTAACGGCATCAACCGAATCTTGCGCGGTGGCGGCATTCGAGAATGTGGCGGCAAAACAATATGGGGTCCAATTTCACCCCGAGGTGACCCACACTAAGGACGGAAAGACCGTATTGAGGCGATTCCTTTTCGATGCCGTGGGATTGGCGGGCGACTGGACCAGTGACAATTTTATCGACGAGCAGGTAGCGGCAATTCGCGAGACTGTCGGACCGACCGGGAAGGTGCTTTGCGCCGTGTCCGGTGGGGTGGACTCTAGCGTCATGGCCGCTTTGCTCATTCGCGCGATCGGAG
>CANFJD010000087.1 GCA_947447315.1 Fimbriimonadaceae bacterium | reverse complement strand
TCAGCGTTCCGGCTCGCCGGTCTGGCACTACGATGCCAAGAAACTTGAGCTTGGATTCGATAAGACCAAGCGAAAGTTCGTTAAGAAGTAAATTCTCTGGCCGCCCCATTTACGCCACCCATATGTCCTTTACGGACATATGGAACATTGCGAAAAAGAGGCGGCCATTTTTTACGCCAGCACCATTACCGATATATCACTAGGTAAATTGCCGCCATGCTGCGTTGCTCAAGGTCGCGCACGACCGCGTTGATAGGTGCCTTTGGCACAATGTTTCTTGTTGGCTGTGGAGGCAGCGATAGTGACCGAATATTACGGTCTGATCCCGTCAAATACACCGCTCTCCAGACTTTCTCTGCCGCGGACTTGACGGCCTTTATGCAGGACAAGCTCAAAGTGCCACTGGCCGACCCTGCTTTTGGGACGTTGCCCGATGCGACGCTGGGAGGGACCTATTACAAAGTCACTTACTCGTCCAAAACCTTTCTCGGGGAACCAGTCACGGTATCCGGGGCCGTGGCCATCCCTACCGGTGGCGCCCCCAAGGGACTCGTGGTTTACATGCACGGTACATCGTTGGGCCAAAACGAGTGTCCAAGCGCCGGTATTTCGGGGCCAACCACCTACAATGAAGGCGCAACTGCCATCGCCGCCTTCCTCAGCGGGGGATATGCGGTTGCCATGCCTGATTATCTGGGCCAAGGAGTCAACACCAATCCACACCCATATGTGATGGGATCCAAGAATTCCCCTGCTGGCCGCGATATTGCACTTGCGGCATTCACCGTGGCCACCGGAACTCATCAGCCAATCGAGCCGAAAGTGTTTGTGGCAGGCTATTCCGAAGGCGGACAGAATGCGATGGCACTTTGTCACGCGCTCGAAGCCGACCCAATTCCAAGTGTCGATTTCACAGCCGCGGCCCCCATGTCCGGCCCTTATGATCTATCCGGGGCGCAGCGGCAAATGTTGATGGGCCCGATCGCCGGAAGGCCAGACAAACTGCAGTATGCGCCGCTAATGCTGGTTGGCGATATCGCGTACGCCGCGAACTCGTACTACAACATTCCGCCAGGAGCGATCTTTAAGAAGAACATTGCAAGCAAAATTCCGACGTTCTTCAACGGCAGTAAGACCACGGCCGATGTCCTTCTCGGTCTGCTACTCCCGGCGACGTTGGACGGGTTCGTCAAGGATAAGGACGGCAATTTTTACATCGCCGCGATCATGCAGCCAGCCGCCGCGAAAGGGCTTTCCACTCCCGATCCGTCGTTCCCGATGTATGCGATGCTGAAGAGCTACGACACTTACAACTGGAAGCCGACGGTACCGATGTATCTCACCGGACTCACGACGGACACATTTGTATCATTTGGAAATACCCAATCGGCCGTTAAGGCGATGCGAGCCAACGGCGTTACGTCCAGCACCTTGGGCTACCACGGAATCGTGCATCCGGACCTGAATCACCTGTCCAACATCGGCGGATCGTGCATTTTGGCCCGGAAATTCTTCGACGGCGGCTTTGCCGCCGTGCCAACGGACTCCGATCCCGAATAATTAATAAACCGGTAGCGACGGATCAATCTCGGTGGCCCATGCATTCATGCCGCCATCGAGATTGCGAAGCCGGGTGAAGCCCATTTCATCCAAGAATGCCATCACCTTCGCGCTGCGAGAACCTGATCGGCAAACCAATACGATGTCCGAATTCGGATCTAGTTCTGTGTAGCGATCGGGAATCTCGCCCATAGGGATCAATGTCACGCCATCCAGGCGGGAAATATCCAACTCATCCGGTTCACGGACATCCAGCAAAATCGGGTTGGCGCCAGAGTCAAGTTCCGCTTTTAATTGGGCTACGGTCATCGCGTGAGAGTCTACTAGGGGATGCCCCTGCGCGATCAATTCATCGGTGGTTCGCCGCGCCGAAGCCAAGCAACAGGTCCTCGTATTCGGCGTACGTCGAGCATTTCGTGAGTTGGTCCCGCAGCACGCTCGCCCCCATCTCCCCTTTAATGTAGATGGGGATCTGCCCACGGAGTTCTCGGCACGCTCGAAATTCGGGGTCACCGCCTTCATCCGAGGTTGCCTCGTACTCAATCTGCAGCCGAAGGTGCTCCAGCGCCGTTTCAATCCGTTCGCGAATGGTCGGCGCCGGTCCAGGTTGCAGACCTTGCAAGCCGCGCTGAATATCGCGCAGTCGCCAGGGGTTGGAGATTGCTGCACGACCCACCATCACGCCATCGCACCCGGTTTCGGCCCGCATCCGTATGGCGTCTTCGGCCGTTTTAACATCTCCATTACCCACCAGCGGCACAGAAACCGATTCGCGAAGTTGGCGAATCAGATCCCAGTCGGCTTGACCTTCGTAACCCTGCTTTGCGAACCGGGCGTGTAGTGTGATCATCCGCGCCCCCGCATCCTGAAATCGACGGGCAAGATCCGGCGCGGCGAAAAGTGAGTAATCCCAGCCTGCCCGCACTTTGACCGTGACCGGGACGGAAACCGCATTCACCACCGAACGGACAATCTCCTCCGCAATGTCGGGGTCTTTTAGAAGCGCCGCTCCGGCGCCGGTTTTGCAAACCTTGGGCACCCAGCATCCCATATTGATATCAATCACGTCGGGGCCAAAACTCTCGGCCACGCGCGCTGTTTCCGCCATGATCGCCGCATCACCGCCAAAAATCTGAATCGATAGCGGACGCTCGTCGGCATGGACGCGAAGTTTCTTGTAGGTCTTCTTCGCCCCGTAGTGGATGGCCATCGCGCTTACGAACTCGGTGACCATAAGCCCCGGATTGGCAATCCGCTTCGCAATTCTCCGCATCGGTTGCGCCGTGACGTCCTCCATCGGCGCCAACACCAAAGGATTGTTTTGCAGGATCAAACCAAGGTCGATATTTGCGATAGGTCTAGTTTACTTTTTGTCCGTTCGGTCCAAATCTGCCGTTTCGTCCCGGGATACATTCACCACCCGACTCGATTTGAAGACCGACTGTATCGCCTCGGACCGAAGCTTGAACCCAAACCCCAAACCTTTCGAACGCGGATCGAAACGGACGTAAGTTTCAGCCGCCCCGATGACCTGCCTCCAGTAGAGCTGAATCGATCCCCAGCGGCGGTTTTCGACTTCATACCGAACGTTGATGCCGGTCTCCATCGGTACCGTGAGAAAATCGATGCGTCCGGCAATCTCAGTTCCTGAAGTTACTGAGTCGACCGCCAGAACGCGATGTCCCGACGTTTGCGTGTAGTATCCCGCCCCGCTGATCCGCATCCACGGCGTCAGACGCGCCGCTACGCCCGCCGAGGGCCTTACCCAACTGAAATCGCTACCGCTGACTTGCGTTGTAAATCCGTCTACCCGCGATGAAACATGAATTCCCCGCTGCAAGTCGTCGTCGTAAGCCAACCAAGTGCCGAACGCAGACGCCCGATTGACGTTGCCGTCCCGCTTGCTGTGAACCATTTCTCCCCGTAACTGAATTTGGTAACCGGTCGATCCAATCCGGCCCACATTTTCCAAACCAATCGCCACCGGGATGTTGTTGAGGTCTGGCGCCGGAAGGTCGTCGTAGAACCGATTCACGATTCCGGAATATCCCACCGAAGTGTGAGGAACGAAAACCGTCTGTAGGATGGCGGGATCGCGTACGCCCACATTACTAAAGAAATCGGCCGTATGGTCAATTTGGGTTACCCGGGGGTGGCGGATGTCGGGGGAGGCGGATGGGTCTCCGGCCAATCGGTACGCCGCTTGGACATCGTAGGACGGATATTCTCCCCATCGGAACCCAATCCCACCGCCAGCCGAAAATCGGCTCACCGGCGACTTCCCGATCAGGACACCCTCGGAGTTGGCAATCGAACGAGAATCCGCCTTCCACTCCGCCACATCTCGCAATACTTGGTTGAGATCGGTTGCCTCGCCCGTCCGAATCTTAACGGGAATATTGCCGATATTCACGTCAAACCGATTGAGTAGCGAAACTCGGACTCCGGTCGCTTGGCCCTTACCATCGGCAACCGAAATCTTGTCGGCCCGCACGGTAAGTAGCGGCAATCGCTCTGCCCGAATCACAGCGTAGGCATCCGCAACCTCCAGCCCCTTCGCCGTTTTCACGTAACGCCCAGTCTGTATTTCAAAGCTGTTTTGCCAAATCCGAGCGTGGTCCCACGATGCTTCTCCGGCCGGTAAGTCGAGCTTAACCTTGTCGAAATCTGCGGCAAAATTCCGCCCCCGTAAGCTCCCCTGCCCTTGCCCAGGCATGCGCCCATCTTTCATGGTGGTCCCCGAGAGTTCATAACTCAGGGTGTATCGCTCGGGAGCAATGGGTAAGCGAAATCCCGAAACACTCAGTTCCGGCAACGGAAGCTGGCGAGCTCGAAACAATTCGACTGTCCCTCGTACCGCTTGCAGGTTCAAAAGGAACACCGCGCCATTATAATCAGTGAGTGCTCATCACCGTCACGATTGCGTCTATTTTGGCAATAGCACCACCATTGGTTCGCCCGGCTAAAGCAATAGCGCTCACCTATCACGACATCACGCCCCGTAAGCAGGTCTGGTTCGATTGCACGCCGGCGGAGTTCGAATCGCAGATTCGGTGGCTAAAGTCTCAAAAAGCTCACTTTGCGACTCCCAAAGAGATTGAGAGACTGGTATCCGGGGTAGGAACCGTTCCTCCACGCACGGTGCTCATCACCTTTGCCGATAATTACCGGGGCTTTTATCAATACGCATTGCCGATTCTCACCCGAAATCGCATACCGTGCGTCCAGTTCGTCCATTCGGGCTACGTTGGCTCTCCGCAGGGACGACCCAAAATGACATGGACCGAGTTGGCTGACTGCATGCGAAAGGGCGTTACGATCGGCAGTCAAACGGTAACCCACCGCCCGATAACCGAACTAACAACCCAGGAGGCCCTCAAAGAAATGGCGGATAGCCAGAGTCAGCTCCAATCCCGGCTTTCCCAGCCGATCCGCTATTTTGCCTACCCCGACGGGAAGCACGACGCTGCTACCGAGAAGGCCGCCGCCCGGTACTACGATGTCGCCTTCGCCGAAACTCAAGTGCCGATCATGGCAAAATCTAACCCGTACGCCATCCCGCGGTATGTGCACACGAAGTGGCGTAAAGCCTGGACCGATCTCACCCGCTAGACGGCGAACTGCTCTAAATCTTCCAGGTCAATCAGGGCTAATGTAGCCGAATGAGTGCTTTCCAAAACCACTCGCGGCGCGAACCCAGCCTCGAACGCCTGCTGCCACCTCGCCGCGCATAAACACCAGCGGTCCCCAGGCTGCAACCCAGGAAATCCATATTCGAGGCGTGGTGAGCCTAGGTCGTTCCCTACCGAGGCGCTGAACGCTAAGAAGTCTGCCGTCATCACGGCGCACACCGTATGAATCCCCAGATCCTCGGGTCCGGTATCGCAACACCCATTCCGATAGTAGCCCGTCAGCGGTTTTGACGAACACGGCGCCAACGGACCGCCGCGAACGTTACGCGCTAACTGCATCGATCCAATTTTTCAGGTTGTAGTATGAGGTCATCCGGCTGATCTTGCCCTCACTGACAGAAACGAAAAACGCCGCCCGAATCGCGTATCGCTGACCCTTAGCCGGTGGCAATCCCTCGTCCGTCACCAGATACTCACCCTCGCAAATAAACTCGCAAGTGCCCGAGTCCTCGTCACCATAGACCCGGACGTCCCGCAATTGCTCGCGGTAATGAACATTCATCTTCTCCTTAAACCGTCGAAACAGGTCGATGCCTGCTTCCGTCGGCCCCTCATTGATTTCGTGTTCGATATCGGCGTGAAGCACTGCCAATTGGCCCTCAAGATCGTGGCGATTGAACGCATCCACGTATGCCTGGATCAGTTGGCTCGGAGAAGCATGAGATGCCATGCTCTCAGCGTACCAAACTCAATATTTCAACTCGCTGCCAGGGCAGTCTACGCCTGAATGAGTTCTCGCTGGTGGAAGTGAATCGCCAATTCTTGCAAGTCCGATTCGCGCTCCGGCCACATTTCAAATGGGCCGCCTTCGTTGGGGTGAGCCACGACGAACCATCGCCCCTCAATAAAGCTTCCGTTCCAAACGCCTCGGTATTCGTACGGAATGCCCGTAGCCTCCGGAGTGTGGGTGCACACGTGATAAACGCGCATCATCCCGATCGTTCCGTCGCTGTTGTACCGGCCTGTCATGCGAAACTCTCCGTCACGATCACTCCCTTCGCCGGAGATCACGCCCGCCTGAAACCAAAATCGGATTCCTTCTGAGATTCTCACGCCGTCTTGGGTGGACATACCGCGCCACGGGCCCGACAGTTCTTCGAGGATTTTCATGAATTGCATCCTTGATACCCGGAATATTCGTAGATTGTTTCAATGGAGCTCCAAACCCGTTCCGAATACTCCCGAGGACAGTTGGAGGCGGTCGCTGCGAGTCCGATGAGTCAGTTACAGGACTGGCTAGCCGACGCTGAGCGATCGGAGCTCTCGCGCGGGCCTGCCACTGGCGACTTTAATGCGATGTGCCTGAGTACGGTGAGTGACAATGGTCAGCCGTCCGCGAGGTTTGTCCTTTTGCGTGGTCTTAACCAATCGGGCCTCCATTTCTACACCAACTATCTCAGCCGAAAGGGCCACGAGATCGAAGCAAATCCCCGCGCTGCCGCTACCTTTTGGTGGCCCGAACTTCAGCGCCAAGTGCGCGTGGAAGGCATTATCGAACGGTTACCGGCCGCGGAAAGCGACGAATACTTCCACAGTCGACCTCGGGATAGCCAGCTTGCCAGTGCCGCCAGTCCGCAGAGCCAAATCGTCGAATCGCGCCTCCAACTGGAACTTATGGTGGAGGAATTAGCCGTTGCTCACCCAGCGGAAGTGCCCCGACCAAATCACTGGGGAGGCTACTGTCTTGTGCCCCACTACTTCGAATTTTGGCAGGGCCGTCCGGCCCGCCTTCACGACCGGATTGCGATTACGCTAACCGACGGAGAGTGGCTCACCACCCGACTAGCGCCCTAACCAACATCCGCCAGGCGGTCGATGATCGCCTGCGTATATTCGGCTGTAGTTGCATGACCTCCCAAATCCCCGGTCAAAACTTTTCCTTCACCGAGAACCTGCAAAGTGGCTCGTCCAATCCGGTCGGCAATCGATCGCTCACCCAAGTGGCGAAGCATCATAAGCGACGTAAACAGGAGTGCGGTTGGGTTGGCAATTCCCTTGCCCGCAATATCTGGGGCCGATCCGTGAACCGCCTCAAACACTGCACAGTTTTCGCCAATATTTGCCCCGGCCGCTAAACCTAAGCCACCAACAAGTCCGGCGCACAGGTCACTCACTATGTCGCCGTAAAGGTTCTCCGTCACGATCACATCAAACTGTTCCGGACGTACAACCAACTGCATGCAGCAGTTATCCACGATGATGTCGTCGGCAATAATGTCGGGATTCTCGGCGGCGGCCTTGTAAAATTCCTCCAGAAACATGCCGTCGGTCAGTTTCATGATATTCGCCTTATGTACGGCCGTAATGCGCTTTCGACCTTGCTTACGCACCATCTCGAAGGCGTACTTGAACAACCTCGCGCACCCCGGGCGGGTAATGACTTTGACCGCCTGAGCCATGTCTTTGTGAGGCTGAAATTCAATGCCCGCGTAAAGATCTTCGGTATTTTCCCGAACAATAATCAGGTCGATCTTGACGTTGTCGAAGTGGGTTTTGAGCCCCGGAATAGACCGGGTCGGACGGACATTCGCAAAGAGATCCAGTGCCTTCCGGAGGGCAACATTAGCGCTGGTATGCCCTTTTCCAATCGGAGTGGTGGTCGGCCCTTTCAGGGCGATCCCAAGTTCGGCAATGCGGGCGATCGTTGATTCCGGCATCACCGGCAATCCCTTATCCAGAGCGGGCTGGCCCGCTTCCAGAATTTCGTATTCCGCCTCAAAGCCCCCTGCCTCCAGAATTCTCAGCGTAGCCGCGGTAATTTCCGGCCCGATACCGTCTCCGGGAATAAGTGCAATTCGTCGGTCCGACATAACCATATTGTGAGCAACCTGGCCATTTCCCAACCGTCTAACTGGGTATGAACGCAATCTTGATCGCCTCCCTGATGACGATCGGCTACCATCAACCAAACTATCAGGTTCAAAATCCCGGAAACAACACGTTACCAACCGGTTTTAACACGGTGCAACCAACAAACCTTTTCGGCAGCGTGCATGGGAGGACCGGTGGTAACCCAACGACCGGAAACAATTGGGCTCGAAGTGGCCAATCGACCCCCTATACGGTCGGCTCGCCTCCCGGCGGAATGAACTCTGGCTCCATCCGGGTCGGCACGCAGGTGTCCCCCTCAAATCGCCGTCCAGTTGTAAATGGAATGCGGTTTGGGTATGTGCATTACCGGCGCGACTGGCAGGATTCGTGGTTCGCATACCCGCAGTATGTTTACTATCCCAACCAGATGAGCGGACAGTTTCCTAGCCCTTGGTATTCCTACTTCTCGCTACCGCCGTACATCTACGGTCCCCAAATCACCTACATCAATCCCCCGTTTTTGGATTGGACCGTGCGATACCAATACGGTCAACTTCGTGACCTAGACGATGCGGTCGAATCGATCATCCTGTCGTTCCAATACGGTCGTCGCCGCGATATCGAGTCGCTCATTCCTCGCCGCGGCCTGGTCGGAGTCGGTTTCAATGGCGCGTATCAGTACTCGATCCCCGCTGACGACTTTATGGACCTTTACTCCGACGGCATCGTTAACAGCCGAACCACGGGGTACCGGATTACGCAGGTATGGATGAGCGGCGACTATGCGCAAGTGGCGGCGACTCACTTTTATATTGATCCGTGGGGACGGCAGCGGCAGGCTCGGCATGTTTACGTACTGGAGCAAGACCGTCGTGATTACGTGATCCGAGAATTTTCAGTCGGTGCTTTTTAATTCACCAGAACCGCACCAACCCAAAGAACTTGTGATTTCACATAAGAAATCCAGTAATTTTGGACGCACAATCATGCTTTTCTTGTAGTAAGATAGTTTGGAGGCACTACTCTGTCGCCAAAGTTTTCCAGGCCGTTAATATGAGAATCATTCGATCTGCTACCGCCATTGGGTTGGGTTTCCTTGCCGCATTCGGCTTTGCTGGAATGCAGCCGGATGCCAGCGCGAACTCTATCCTCATCAAGACCACCCAAGAATTTCAGCCGGGTTTGGTGGACTCCGTTTTTGGAACTGAGCTCAGTAAGGACCTAGGGGTTGCCGGCTGGCGGAAAGTATTCGTCCCCGCCTCCTCGTCTGTATCTCGCGCTTTGGAATATTACAAGCGTGCCCCGGGCGTGGTCTCAGTTGAGCCTAACTAT
>CANFJD010000086.1 GCA_947447315.1 Fimbriimonadaceae bacterium | reverse complement strand
CATTAACGAGCGTCGGAGCCGGGATAACGAGAGCCGTTAGTACCAGAAACAGACGTGACTGAAAAATGGGCAATTGCAGCATAAAACACCATTTGGCTAGCAATACATCATATATGAGATTTTTAATTGCAACCGAAGCATTTCAAATCTTAACAAAAATGAACAATCCAAACCGCAAAACTAGAAAAATTACGGGGTCCGATCCGTTCTGCCGCGGGATGATGGTCCCCCCGTCCCGCAATGCCTCTCGCCGGACGATATCTCCGAAACCGGCATGAATTCTAGCGGGACTAGGTTGTCAAAATCTAATCTCTGCTACTTACTATAAGAAGGGTAAATGCCTCGAAAAATTGCTCCGATGGCCCACCAAAGTTCTTGCGCCGACGGTAGCAATTTCCGCGCCGAAATTGCCGTTAAGTCCCCGCGAAAACGAGGAAAGTTCGAAAGTTCAGCCGAACCCTTGTGGGTGCTTCGGCCCCCCGGGGCACATTGAGTTCACTCGATTCTCCGAGAATAGTCCTCGAACCAGGATTACAAAATCAAATCTCGACTACCTATCGTTGGAGACTCAACAAATCAACCCAGACAAACTCGAGATGAACACAACTTCACAAACCGCCCACAATTTCAAACCGGGGGACGGTGCTATTCAGGTTCAAAACGCCAATTCCTCATATCCCAACCTCTGGGGGGGGGGCCGGGATGATGAATACAAACTGCCCCCAAAACCGATCGAAAACTGCCCCATTCCGCGACGCCCCCCGTTTCCACCCCTGGGGGGATCGGGGGAGGATTTCGGTTGAATCAAACTTTGTCCCGAAAATTTTGCCCTGCCCGAAATTCTCGGTGCGTTCCGGCGAGCCGTTGCGTCCCTTCCATGTAATCGGGCCAGTTGTGGTCTGAGGATGGAATTACCGTGCGATTGCGACCAGAAAATTTGTTTGATAACCAGGCGATCATCAAAGTCTTGGGAGTGGGCGGAGCCGGCTCCAATGCCGTAAATCGAATGATTTCGGAAGGGGTGGCGGGCGTTCACTTCGTGGCGATGAATACCGATTCTCAGGCGCTGAGCCAAAGCCAAGCGCCGAAGAAAATACAGCTGGGAGCCGAGCTTACGCGTGGCCTGGGTGCGGGAGGCGATCCGACGCGGGGGCAAAACGCCGCGATCGAAAGCGAAGAAGCGATTCTTCGGGAATTGGACGGATGCGACATGGTGTTCATCACCGCCGGCATGGGCGGCGGAACGGGCACCGGGGCGGCTCCAGTGGTGGCCGAAATGGCCCGAAAGCTGGGCATCCTCACGGTCGGCGTGGTTACCAAGCCCTTCCTTTTCGAAGGTCCCAAGCGACGCCGGCAGGCCGATGAAGGGGCCGAGCGACTGAAGGCCAACGTCGACACCCTCATCACGGTGCCAAACGACCGATTGCTGAGCGTGGTCGAAAAGCGCACCACCATGCAGCAAGCGTTCGCTGCCGCCGATGACGTACTTCGTCAGGGCGTGCAGGGCATCTCCGACATCATCCTGCTGCCCGGCATCATCAACGTCGACTTCGCCGACGTTCGCTCGGTGATGGCCGATGCGGGCGTGGCCCTGATGGGTCTCGGTCGCGGCGTGGGCGATCAACGAGCTCGAATGGCCGCCCAATCGGCCGCCGCGTCGCCGCTGCTGGAAACCAGCATCGAAGGCGCCAAGCGACTGCTGGTGAACATCACCGCCGGTCCCGATTTCTCCATCGGCGAGGCTCACGAAGCCATGGAGTACATCCTCCAATTCACCGACCTGGAAGATGCCGACATCATCATGGGCCACGTGATGAAGGAATCGGTGGACAACGAGGTGCTGGTCACGCTCCTGGCCGCGGGAATGCAGCCGGGAAAAGCCGGCAGCAATCTGAACACGGTACGTCGGGCGGCTGACCAGGAAGTATTCGTCGCGCCGACGGCAATGAAGCCGCTTCCGGCCGCCGAACCGGTATCAGCCGGCCCGAATCTCGGGCCGATTCAGCTCGACGAACTGGATATAGACATCCCCACCTTCCTGCGCCGCCAGCGCGGGGCATAACCGGATCATCCGGGCAATTTAATCGACAAGTGAAGAGTTCCGACAATTGATCGGGAGTTAGACTGGTCCAAATGTAGTCCTGCCATCAAAGATGGTGGGACATTTTTTTGTCTAACCTGAAACCGCTTCAACCCCGGTAAGCGACCGCCGCATATTCGTCGTATAGTAAATCTATGACGGCCGCCGTGCTTCTCCTCACCCTTGCATTGAAAACGGGAGCGCCGGTGAGCATGCGGCCGCTGGAATTCAAGCGATTGCCGAAGCTGGCGGAACTGGCGAAGGAAGAGGCGGCGGACTTTGCCAGGACGCAGGGCCAGATCGGCTTTGTGAACGAAGCCAAGAGGAATGGCATCGAAGTGACGTTCGAGCCGAGCTCGACCTCCCCGTACATCATCACCGTGGAAAGCATCGACCAGCGTAACCGCGACCGGGCCGATATCCTCGCCAATGCGACCAAGGGCGCGAGTCTCACGAAGGTGGAAATCACCCTGGAGCAGCCGGGATCGGACGGCAAGATGATGAAGGAAAGGATTAAGGGAGAAGCGGAAGCGGGCTACTTCGGGACTACCGAATTGCGCAACCTCAGCGGATCGCCGGAAGCAAAGTACTTCGCCATCGACCTCGTGAACCGCGACCGGGCGCGGGCGGTGGGAAAGGCCGTCTTTAACGCGGTGAAGGGTCGGCTGCCGGGCTTTTGAAGTCGGGCCGCACGCTGGCGCTCGATTCTCTGCGCGGGATAAGCATCCTCGCGATGATGTTTAGCGGGGTCATTCCGTGGGATGGTCTTCCGGTGTGGATGTATCACGCCCAAGAGCCGCCGCCCTCGCACAAGTACGATCCCACGCTGGCGGGAATCACTTGGGTGGACCTCGTCTTTCCGTTCTTCCTGTTTTCGCTCGGGGCGGCGATTCCGCTGGCCCTCAAGAAACGCATCAAGCACGGTACACCTATGTGGCAGTTGGTCCTGGGCGCGTTCGGACGCGGCCTGTCGCTGGTGGCCTTTGCCATTTACGATCAGCACGTGCGGCCATACTCGTTGGCAAGTAACCCCACCACGGTTACTTGGCAATTGGCCCTGCTAGGGTTTGCGATCGCGATCCCGATTTGGGCGGCACTCCCGCGTGAATGGCCGCAATGGACCAAGGTTCTGATTCGCGGCGTTGGCGTGGCAGCGGCAGTCGGGTTTTTGGCTAAAGCCACTTACGCCGATGGAAGCGGATTCAGCAAGGATCGCAACGACATCATCCTTTTGGTGCTGTCCTGGATGGCGACCTTTGGCACGCTGGTGTGGCTGGCCACTCGCACCAGCATTACGGCGCGGTTGGCGGTGATCGCGGGGATTCTGGCGTGGCGCATCGGGGCAACCGTGGAAGGAAGTGAAGCCGCCCTGTGGTTCTGGGTAGATCCGTTCCCATGGCTGGGCCGGCCCGAATTTCTGCACTACCTGCTCATCGTGCTTCCGGGAACCATCGTCGGCGAGCTCTTGATTGGGCCGAAACCGGATGCGCAGGAGATGGAGCCTCAGCCCTGGCACATTTGGCGGCATTACGCGCTTCTAGCGGTGGCGATAGCGGCAATACCGATTTCACTGGTCACCTTGCACGGTCGTTATTCGCTGCTGTGGCTCATTCCTATCTACACGGCGTTGCTCATCGTTTTCCAACCGACCACTGATGATGATCGGCAGGTGGCGCAGATTACGCGGTTTTCGGTGTTCTGGATAACTATCGGAACCCTGCTGGAGCCTTTTGAAGGGGGCATCAAAAAGGACCCGCTAACACTGAGTTATTGCTTCTTGGCAGCGGGATTAGCGGGGCTGTTGCTGGCGGGGATCTTGGCGGTATCGAGGCGGTGGAAGTGGGTTCCGTTTGCGACCGTGGGGCAGAACCCCATGTTTGCGTATTTGGCGATCACCAATCTGGTGGCACCGCTGTGGACTTTGATGGTAGTGCCGGCGATGGCGAATGCCACGACCGGAACTTTGGCGGATGTCGCGGTGGCGGTAGGCAAAACGCTGGCTCTGGCGGGGTTTACGGCGCTGGCGGTCCGGCTTCATCTGTCGCTAAGAAGCTAGTGATTCAAGGTAGGTAAAAAGCAGAACTCTTGCTATTTAATGGCTTATTTTCGACTATTTTAGGATTTCATGCGTGGTTTAGAAATATGTGACAATATAAAAACGTTCTGCAGTCACACGAATGTGTGAGCACAAGCGCAGTGAAAGCACCGCTCGCGGGGCATGATCGCACTTGGAGGATTAGAGTCGCAGCAAGCGACCGGGCAAAACGTAACGCACTCTCCTTTCGGGGTAATCCGCTAAGCGACGGGTACCCCGATTTTTTCTCTTTTGGGCAGTTGGGTCCCGTAGGTACACTGCTTGGAATGGCGGGTTTGAGCAAGGACGATATTCGATTTTCCTTGGAAATCGCCCGGGAGCACGGATTTTCTGAGGTTCATCTTTCGGACGGTGGCGGGGAATTTACGGCAGAGCTGAAGGCGATTCCGGTGGCGAAAGCTTCCCTCCCGGTTGCCGCCGCGAGTACCGTCTCGGTTCTACAAGTGAAATCTGCCCACGTAGGATTTTTCCGATCGGCAAACCCGGCCCTGATGCTGGGAGATGCCGTGAAACCGGGGCAAGTGGTTGGCTCGGTGGAGACCCTTGGGTTGCTCAACGACATTGAAAGCAAGGTTGCGGGCCGCATTACCGAGATCAAGGTGACCGATGGGGATGCCGTCGATTTTGGCAAGGTCTTGTTTACGGTGGAGCCATGAAATCCACGGTTCGCGGAAATACGCTGATCGCCACGATGGTGACGCTCGTGATCATTTTGCTCCTCGCTTCGGCCTTCATGTTCGGTTCGGGCATGTTCCGCAAGCCTGGTGAAGCGCCGGTTTCTTCGCGCCCGGATGGGAAGGGCAGGACGATTCCGGGAGCGGCCGAAGCCGCTGCGAGGGATGTGGTTACCCGCGACCGACTCAGCCAGGTCCGCATGGCGATTGAGTTGTTTAAAACCAACAATGACGACCAATTTCCGGCGTCGCTGGACGAGTTGAAGTTGCCCAAAGAGGTGCTGATCGATGGAGTAGGCAAGGAGCCCTTCGTCTACGATCCAGCGACCGGGACGGTCTCCTCGCCGCACCTAGGACACGAGAAGTACTGATGTTTAGCAAGGTTTTAATTGCCAATCGCGGAGAAATCGCTTGCCGAGTCATCCGAGCATGTCGAGAAATGGGCATCACCAGTGTGGCCATTTTTAGCGAAGCCGACCGGGAGAGTTTGCACGTTAAGCTGGCCGACGAGGCGATCTGCGTCGGCGCGGGATCCAACACGGATAGCTACCTGAACCTAGCGAATGTGTTGATGGCCTGCCGAATTTCAGGGGCCGAAGCCGTTCACCCGGGCTACGGATACTTCAGCGAGCGAGCTCATTTTGTCGCGGCGCTCAATCAGATTGGGGTTAAGTTTATTGGACCGCCGGTGGAGGCGATTGAAGCGATGGGTGATAAAGCCAGCGCGAAAGAGGCGGCGATTAAGGCGGGAGTTCCGGTGGTGCCCGGTAGCGACGGGGCGGTGCCCACCGAATCTGACGCCCTAAGAGTAGCCGAAGATATCGGTTATCCGATTTTGCTGAAAGCGGTAGCCGGTGGCGGCGGACGCGGGATTCGGCGGGTGGATTCCCCCGATCAACTGGCCTCTCTCTGGAAAACTGCATCGGCGGAAGCTCAGGCCAGCTTTGGCAGCGGCGAGATGTTGATTGAGAAGTGCGTTCTGGAGCCGCGGCACGTTGAGATCCAGGTTATCGGCGATGAATACGGAAACATGGTGCATTTGGGCGAGCGCGAGTGTTCGATTCAAAATCTGCGCCACCAGAAAATAGTGGAAGAGGCACCGTTTGCGGGCCTGCCCGAAGAGGTGCGGCAGCGAATGGGAGCCGATGCGGTGCGGGTTGCCCTGAGCGTGGGTTACGCAAATGCGGGCACGGTGGAATTCCTGGTGGATTCCGATTTTAACTATTACTTCCTAGAGATGAATACCCGGCTGCAGGTGGAGCACCCGGTGACCGAAGAAGTATCGGGCATCGACCTTGTTCACCTAATGCTCCGGATTGCGAACGGAGAGATGCTTCCGATTACGCAGGACGACGTGAAGCTTTCGGGCCACGCCATTGAAGCCCGTATTACCGCGCAAGATCCCGACTTGGACTTTGCCCCTTCGACGGGACCGATCACGGCGTGGATTGCACCGGGAGGACGTGGGGTTCGAATGGAGACCCACTGCTACGCTGGCTTCTCGGTATCGCCTTTCTACGATCCCATGTTGGCCAAGCTGATCGTCCGAGCGGATACGCGGGAAGAAGCGGTGCAGAAGTTAGCCGTTGCGCTAGCAGAGTTCCAGGTGGCTGGCATCGCCACCAACATTCCGTTTTTGCAGCGATTGGTGGAAAGTGAAGGTTATCGCGCGGGTGACTTCAACACCGCTTACGTCCCGCGGTTTCTGGGGCAGGATCACTAATTGATGACCACTCGAGTCGTTCGCTCGCGCCGGAAGGCGCGCGTTTCTGCCATGCAGATACTGTACGAAATGGAATTGGCCAAGACACCGATGGCCGATGCAATCAATGAGAATTTGATGGCTAATCCGATGACCACAGATTTGGAGGCGTACGTGGAGCGCGTGGTGAAGGGTGCGTACGCACAAAAATTTGATATCGACGATCGGCTTCGCAAACGAGTGCACGGCTACGGGCTAGACCGGATTGCGGCGGTGGATCGGAATGTGCTCCGAGTGGCGGTTTACGAGATGTTCAACATTGAGGAGCTCCCCCCGGCGGTAATTATCGACGAGGCTATCGAAATCGCTAAGAAGTACAGCACGGCCGAGAGTGGCAAGTTCGTTCACGGCGTTTTGGGGCGTATTGTTCAAGATTCTCCGAAGGCCAATTGGGAGCCGCCGGTCGAGGCTACGATTGAGCCAGAGGCAGAGGAAATCGCTGTCGAGGAACCGGAAGAGGAAGTAACCGAAGAGACGGTCGAAGCGGATTCGGAAGCAGGAAAGCAAGCGCTTCGGTTCGGATGGGTATTGCGGAGCGGGGATCCCGAGATTCCGGCGAATACGGACTAGCCATTCTGGTTAAGGTGGTTCGCCACCTGGCACCAACTATTCTGGGCGCCGCAGTGGACTGCGGCGGTCCTTCAATTGCTGATCCGTGCCAAACTCTCATCCATGCCCGCAACCCTTCTGGATGGCCTTGCCCTTAGCAAAAAACTTCGAGAGCAGCTAAAGATTCGCGTTGACCGGCTGCGGGAGAACGGCATCACGCCGAGGCTGGAAGCGATCGTGGCGGCCCAAGACCCAGCTTCCTTGGCGTACGTGCGGATGAAGCGGAAATGGGCGGAGACGGCCGGAATGGAGTCGGGAAGTTGGGAAGCCACGGCCGAAACTTCTCAAGCAGAATTGCTGGACAAGATCGCGGAGCTGAACGCCAATCCGGCGGTGCATGGCGTTTTGCTTCAGCACCCCTTGCCAAAGCACCTAGACGAAGACGCGGCCCTGACCGCCCTCGGGGCAGTGAAGGACGTGGATGGAATCACGAGCGATTCTTTGGGGCGATTGACCGCCGGATTGCCAGGTTTCCGGTGTGCGACACCCTTGGGAATTACGAAGATTCTGGATGAGTTTGGTTTGGATGTGGCCGGGAAACGAGCCGTGGTAATCGGTCGCAGCAACATCCTTGGGAAGCCAATGGCGCTGATGCTATTAGAACGAAATGCCACCGTCACCATCGCCCACTCCAAGACCCAAGATTTGCCCACGTTATGCCGCGAGGCCGACGTTTTGGTGGCGGCCGTCGGTCGCCCAGAACTGGTTCGGGGAGACTGGATAAAGTCGGGCGCGGTTGTGATCGATGCCGGATACAACAAGGTGGAAGGTCGACCGAAAGACGTCGGTGATGTGCATTTTGAGGAAGCGCTTGAAGTGGCGGGATGGTTGACTCCGGTCCCGGGTGGCGTGGGACCGATGACGGTGGCTTCGCTGCTGGATAACTGCGTGCAGGCCGCGGAAATGCAGCTCGGCTTGAATGCTGTTTAGCATCGTAGCGTTGGTTTTGCTGGGCTACGGAGCCTTTAGCCTGCTGGCTGCCAATCGCTATCTTTACCCACCGCGACGAGTTCCGACACTCCCTCCATCGCTGGAGGCAACCGAAATGGTTGGTACACCGGTTTGGGTGTCAAGCGGGTGGAAATCGGCCCGAAAGGTTGTGATCCTAGCCCACGGATACGGTGGAACTCGCAAGGCGTGGGCGGAGATTGCCCCGGCGCTTGCAGCCCAAGGGCATGGAGTTCTTGCTCCTGCAATGCCTGGGCAAGATGAATCTCGCGAGAAGATGGTCGGTTTTGGGCCGGCAGAGTCGGCGTTGTTGGTGGAGCTGTGCCGCATCGTCCGCCGAGAAAATCCGTCGGCGATTCTGGTGCTGATGGGGATATCCCTGGGGGCGGCGGCCAGTTGGGAGGCATCGCTTACCGTCCAGCCAGATGCGATCATTGCGGAGTCCGCGTTCGCGGTCCTCAGTGATGGTATCCGGGGTTACGTTAACTCGGTGGTGCCCGGAGGAGAACTGGTCTTGAAAGGCGCTATCACCGTCGCCAGGAGGAGATCCGGGATCAATCCGTCTGAGATTCGCCCGATTGAAGCTGCAGAAAAATGGAAAGGGCCCGCCTTGATTCTGGCGGCGAGTGAGGACACATTGAGTCCACTCCGCGTTCTTGATGCTTACCAAGAGGCGGTTCCTCAAGCCGAAATCGCCATATTTTCTGGAGCAAAGCACGCTAAATGCTACGAAAGCGATCCTAGCCGGTACCTGTCGGTGGTATCGGCATTTTTGTCCCGATTGTAGCAAGACGGCTGGGGTAAGTTGAGTGGATGATCAACCCCACCGAAATCGGCGATGCCGCCAAAAACGCCGCTACTTCCGTCATTCACGCGCTTCGAGAAGCGGCGGCGCAGGATACCAGCGAGCCTCGTCTATTCTTCCCATACGGAATACAAGAAATTGAGGTCCGATTCACGGTGACCGAGCCAGATGGAACTCAAATCGATTTTGAGATGGAGTTTGGCGGGGTGGAGGCCACTGGCTCGTTTTATGATGGTGACTGGGACGACGAAGATGACCTCGTAAGCGATAGTGAAGCCGGTGACGAGATAGAATCCGAAATCAGCAAGAACTAGCCGAAATTCCGACATTCAAAAGTGGTGAGTCTTTCGTTAGGGTTAAGGAAACGTTAGGTCGGATAAAGTACAGAGTCATGCGCACTCTTCGCTCTATCTGGCTCGTATCATTAACCTTGGCTGCGACTGCCGTGTCTGTTGGGGCCGTGGCCAATGTT
>CANFJD010000085.1 GCA_947447315.1 Fimbriimonadaceae bacterium | reverse complement strand
GTGGCGGTTCGGTACAAGGCGACACGGTTAGTCAAATCGTGGCTAGTCACCCCAGTACCGCAAAACACATTTGTACGAAGCTGATCCGCCGGTTCGTGAATCGGGATGCGCCGGCCGATCTGGTGGCTTCGGCTAGCCAGGTTTTCCTCAACCAAAACGGCAACATTGCCGAGATCCTTCGGCATCTTTTTGAGCCAGCCCGATTTGCAAAGTACTACGCGCCCCGGTTCAAGCGACCGTACCACCTGGTCATCGGTGGGCAACGAAACTTGAACGCGGAGATGACCGATCCCGATTCTCTGGTTTGGGAGCTGATCTGGAATATGCGGCAAGTTCCGCTCTTTTGGCTGCCGCCGAACGGCTATCCAGATGAGATGTCGGCGTGGGTGGACAACATGCGACCACGCTGGTATTACAGCCAGCAGTACGTATTGAACTGGCTGTGGAATTCGCGGGTGAATCTGTTCTCGAACTTCAAGGTTCGGGAGAAGAACGCCGTGCTGGACGCAATCAACCTCACGCTATTTGCCGGTCAGATGCCCGATCTGCGCCGCGAACAGCTAGCCGCTTACCTTCCTGATTCGATGAATAACAACCAGATTAAGGAAGCTTTCGGCCTCGCCATGGGAACCCCGGAATATCAGATGCACTGATACTGACGACGACCAACAAGGATAAACCCAGAAGGAAAACCCCAGAAGTGAAAAATCAAACCACGGGCTGCCACGAGTATCAAGAGCTCACTCGTCGCGGACTCATTAGCAAATTTGGATTCCATTCCCTGCGCTCTCTGGCGCCCACATGGCTGCCAAACGTCATCTACAGCAATGACGGAGCCAAAGCCGGAGACCATGCCGCAGGCGGCGGATTAGGTCGTGGCAAGCGTGATGTTGCCCGCGATATTGTCGTGAGCATCTATCTGCGCGGCGGTTGTGACGGACTGACTATGTGCGTGCCGTTTGCCGATCCCAGCTACTACGCGATACGCAGCACCATCGCGGTGCCGCGTCCGGATCAGACGACGAATCCGAATCGAGCGACGAATCTAGATGGCTTTTTTGGGTTGCCACCGGCGATGGCGGCGCTGAAGCCGCTTTATGATGACGACCGTTTTCTGATCGTCCACGCGACGGGCAGTACGGATAATTCTCGGTCGCACTTTGACGCCCAGCAGTTTATGGAAGCCGGGAAGCCCGATAAGGCGCTGTGGACCGGGTGGCTGGGAAGGCACTTGGCAACATCGGGAGAGACGAAGTCGGGATCGTTGTTGCGGGCGATCGGCCTCAGCGGCACCCTTGCCTTGACGTTGGAAGGCGGACCGAAGACGACGGCTATCAGCAACCTGAATGATGCCAACTACGGCGGCCGCAGCGAGTCGGAGACGAACCGCGTGAACTGGTTGAAGACCGCTTACGAGACGGCACCAACAATGCTGAAGGAATCGGCCGAGAACACCGTTAAGACGGTGGAACTGCTGCGTAGCCTCAACTTTTCCACTTACACGCCGGGCGGCGGCGCGGTTTATAACCGCAAATTGCCGGGCGGCGGAAACATGTACGGGTCGGCGGTGGATTTTGGCGACGCGTGTAAAGCGACCGCGGCCCTCATCAAAAAGGACGTTGGCATCGAAGCCATTCACCTCGACTTTGGCACCTGGGACACCCACGAGAACCAGTCACCCTTTGAGGATTACGGATTCATGTTTATGAACATGTGGAGCCTCTCAAACAATCTATTGGCGCTTTATACCGACCTTAATGCGGCGGGATTCATGGGCAAGGTTACGATTGTGGTGGTCTCGGAGTTTGGACGAACCGCACAACAAAATGGCAGCCTCGGTACCGACCACGGCCATGGCAACGTGATGTTCTTAATTGGCAACAACGTGAACGGCGGTCAGGTGATGCGAAATTGGCCAGGCTTGGCAAACGAGCAGTTGCACGAAGGAAACGCCCTGAAGATTACGATTGATCACCGCGACATCTTGGCGGAGGTGGTGCAGCGGCGGTTGAAGAACAACAACCTGGACCAGATATTCCCAGGCTTTGCGCCCACCACTCGGAACGCGGTATTTCCGTAACCTGAAGTATTGGAAAGGAGCCGGGGATAACCGACTCCTTCGCGTTGGTAGCGATCTAGTTTTGTTGGTAATATGCCGACATGCACCGGATCTCCCCGGCGAGCAGATTGGCTCGCGCGTTCACCCTGATTGAGTTGCTGGTGGTCATTGCGATCATCGCAATTTTGGCGGCGATTCTCTTCCCCGTTTTTGCTCAGGCAAAAGCCAGCGCGCAGCTGACGCAGGGGATGAGCAACGTCCGTAACCTCGGTTTGGCGATGCAGCTTTACATGAACGACACGGACGATGTTTATTGTCTGACGGCGTATCAGCAGGGTGAGGCCACGGTTCTGTGGCACGACATGTTGGATCCTTACGTGAAGAATAAGCAGATCTGGCTGTGCCCTGGGTCGCGGCTGAAGCCGACCGATGCCAACGGCGCACCAACGAGTCACTTTGGCTACAACATTGGCTACCTGACCAATTTTAAGCAGGACTTCTCCAACGCAGACGGACACACGGGAGTTTCAGCAGGGGCGGTGCAGACGCCTTCGGAAACTATTCTGTTTACTTCGGCGGTCACGAGCGTGCCCAATTCTTGGTGCGGCGACGACGGCAAGCTTTTGCTGCCCCCCAGCTGGCCCGATGGGGATTGCTTTGGACGGCCGGATCCCATTCACTTTAATCGGGTGATCTTGACTTGGGCCGATACACACGCAAACACGCGTCCACGCAGCCAGTTTTACGACAATCAAACTCCCGTTGATCGGTACTTCGATTTGGAATAGCAGGTTAAAACCGCCCCCGATAGTCCCGGGGCCGAGAGTCGTTTGTAACTTCGCCTTTCGGAGTGCGTTTAACCCATTGAGATGAAACAAGCAAAGGTGCTATTAATCCCAACTCTTATCGGATGCGTCGCTTTGGCGAACGCTCAAACCAGCGTCATCACGAGTGCGTTTACTCTGAACTCACTCGGATTCCAGGACAGCAAGAAGTCTTCCGATTCCGGTGGGGATCGTCAAAAATCCAGTCGAAACGACCGAAGCACGGACCGTAATTCCCGCAGCCGCGGCGATCGGGGTGGTTCAGACCGAGGCAATCGGGGTGGCGAGCCAGCGGATCGGATTCGACCGGATCAGAACACAAGTGGTCGTGACTATGGCCGGCCCTCGGGCGGGAATGGTAACGGTGGCAATGGCAGCGGCTGGGGATGGGGCGGCAGCGGTCGCGGCAATGGAAGTGGCAGCGGCGACGGCCGTGGCAACGGAGGTAATCACGGTGGTTCGGTTGACCATGATCACGAGTACGACCACGGTAATGGTCGTGGTGGCGGCGGAAACAACGTCATTATCATTGGTGGCTCATCGGGCCGCCCGTACGGTCGGCCTTACGGCGGCACCCCGAACTGTTACCGGGGCGGCGGCTGGTACATCGGTCTGAATTGGCACTTTGCCGACGAACCGCGTCGAGTGAATGGGTGTGACTGGGACGACCAGTATGATTTTGAGATCACCCAGTGTGGACGCGCTCTCAATTACAACTGGGACGAACGGCCGTATCGTCTCAACGGAGTGGTGATGGTGGCCTTCAATCGGACAGCATCGCAGCTTCGCAACGTGACTTTTGATCGGGACCGAGACGCTCGGTTGGTTTACCTATACCAAGATCGGGACGTGATCGTCCACCGCGAGGGAACGGATGAGTTTCGGCTGAACGGTCGCCTCAATCGCCTCGGCGAACGATCCGAAGACCGGCACGGAACTTATTACGTACCGCTTGAACTATTCAGCACTTTGCTGGGATCCGACCTACGCGTTCGCGTCTGTAACTGAACGTCGATGGGCCACCGTGAGAAGATCGCGGTGGCCCCTGATTTGTATACTTAAGAAGATGAAGCTAGTAAAAATGCTTGCCCTCGTGGCAACTTGCGCTACGATTGCGGTGGCATCGGCGCAGACGGTTTTTTACAAGGGCCGGGCCGTAAACTTTCGACCGGATGACCGTCCGTATAATTCTCAGGGCACCTTTATGGTGTCGGGAATGGCGCTGGCGCGAGAGACCGAAGTGCGTTATGACCAGAACTCGGCGGGAACAAAGATTGACCTTTACTGGAAGGATAACCACGTTTTCTACGAAGTTGGCAAACGCGATTTCTTCCTGAACGGCCGGTCACGTTCGGCCGGAAAGGGATCTGAGAAGCGAAATGGCCGATTTTTCTTGGCGTTTCAGATGTTTGAAGCCGTTACCGACCGAGCAATTAGCACCTCTAGTAGTTGGCCCGGCGGTGGGAATGGCGGAAACGGTGGGAATGGCGGTAACTGGAGTGGTAACGGTGGTAGCAATAGCAACGACAACATTTCGATCCGGTACCGCGGACGCACGCTGAACTACTCCAATAACGAGTCACCATTTGTTGCCGAACGCGCCACGATGGTGGCATTCGCTCGCACCGGTTCCCAGGTTTCAGAAGTGCGCACCGAGCGTGACCGGGATCGCCGAATTGTTCGGCTTTACGGAAATCGTCACGAGGTGGTTTATTCGGAAGGCTCGCGCTCTTACCGATTGGACGGACGCAATCGCGATTTGCGGGGTCGGTCAGAAGATCGAAACAACACGTTCTTCGTGCCCATCGAGTTGTTTAATGCCGTTTTGGAAAGAGACCTCGAAGTGAAGGTGGGGAACGGCAACTGGAGTGGCAACGGCGGTAACGGTGGAAACTGGGGCGATAACGGTGGCAACAACGGTAACTGGGGCGGCAATGGCGGCAGCAGTGGAAACTGGGGTGGTAACGGTGGCAACAACGGCGGAAATAACGGTAATTGGAACGACCGAAACGTCAGCATCCGCTATCGGGGCCGAACCCTAAGTTACGGCAGCAACGAAGCTCCCTTTGTCATTGATGGCACCGTAATGGTAGCTTTCAACAAGACCGGCAACCAGGTTTCAGAGGTTCGCACCGAGCGAGACCGAGATCGTCGGATCGTGCGCTTGTACGGAAATCGCAAGGAAGTGAGCCACATCGAGGGCGAGCGTAGCTACCGATTGGACGGCCGAAATCGCGATATGCGGGCCAGATCTCAGGATAAGAGCGGCACTTTCTACGTGCCGATTGACTTGTTCAATGCCGTGCTCAATTCGAATCTCGAAGTAAATTACGACCGAAACTAGACTTGGGTCCAGTTGTAAAATCGCCCCGCCGGAGCTCTTCGGCTGGGCGTTTTTTTATTTATTTCCGCTTCGGTCCTGGCAATATCGCCTCGGCTAGTAAACTGTTGAGTTCGCATGGACCTTAAATCGACCCTGAATCTGCCCGACCCAAACAAGACGATCCCAATGAAGGCGAATCTGCCGACTCTGGAACCGTCGATTCAAGCGGAATGGTCAGCGACGTCGATTTACCACCGCCTGCTGGAGGCGAGAGCAGATGCACCGCTTTTTGTACTGCACGACGGTCCGCCGTACACGAACTCACCGATCCATACCGGAACCGCACTGAACAAGATCTTGAAGGATTTCGTGCTGAAGTCGCGCCTGGTGATGGGATACCGCGTTCCGTACGTGCCGGGATTTGATAATCACGGCTTGCCGATTGAGCAAGCCGTGCAAAAGAAGTTTGCCGAGCAGAAGATCAAGCCGGAAAGCGGAGAGGTGCGGGTGGCGTGCCGGGCTCACGCCGACGAATACATCAAAGTGCAATCGACGCAGTTTCAGCGCCTCGGCGTGTTTGGCCTGTGGGAAAAGCCGTACCGCACGATGGACTTCGGATTTGAAGCCGGCATCATCCGCACTTTTCGGCGGCTGGTAGAACGAGGCATCGTATACAAGGGCTTGCGGCCGACACTCTGGTCGCCTACCTCGCGCACGGCGCTGGCCGATACCGAAATTGTGTATAAGGAAGATCACGTAAGCCAGGCGATCCACGTTGGATTTCCGGTCCGGGATTCGGGCGGAAAGCTGGGGGCTACCACCCAGGCACTTATCTGGACGACTACTCCCTGGACGATTCCGGCCAACTTGGCGCTCGCTTTTCATCCCGAACTGGAATACGCCGAAGTGCGGGTGGATACCACCCCGCTCAACGAGGAAAATGAGGCGATTTGGAACGATGAGAGCGGTCCGGTGTACCTCGTCGCACGAGATCTAGTAGAGAAAATTGCCACCAAAGTTGGCTGGACACGGTATCGCATTTTGGCTCGGCACGAGGGTCGAGACCTCGAAGGGCTGATGTTCCAACACCCAGTTTTCGGTCGGGATTCGGTCGCAGTTTTGGCCGAGTACGTCACGGCCGACGATGGTACCGGTGTAGTTCACACCGCACCTTCCCACGGTCGCGATGACTTCTTTACCGGTCAGAAATACGGACTTGGCGTGCCGAACACGGTGGATGAAGGCGGCGTTCTTACGGACGAGACGGGCGAGTTTGCCGGTACCTACTTCCGCAAGTGCGATGAGACGGTGGTCAATCGGCTGCGCGAAGTGAACGCCCTGGTACACGTCGAAGATTGGATTCACAGCTATCCCTATGCCGAACGCGACGGCCAGCCAGTCATTTTCCGGGCGACTGAACAGTGGTTTGTGGCCATCGATCCAATCCGCCCGCAGATGCTGGATGCGATTAAGCAGGTCAATTGGTTCCCCGATGCCGGTCAGAACCGCATCGAGGCGATGGTAAAGAATCGGCCGGATTGGTGTATTTCGCGTCAACGTCCTTGGGGAGTTGGGATTCCGGTGTTTTACGGGGCAAAGTCACGGATGCCAGTGTTGGATCCGCAACTGATTGAGCATGTAGCGAAGCAAGTGGAGCAAGGCGGATCGGATATTTGGTTCGCGAAGACGGCAGCAGAGCTACTGCCAGCTGGCTACGTCCACCCCGAGACCGGCGAAACGGAATTTGAGAAAGAGACCGACACACTGGACGTGTGGTTCGACTCGGGCAGTTCTTCGTTGGTAGTGCTCGAGGGCGACACCTACCCTGAGTGGAAGGCAACCTGGCCGGCGGACCTGTATCTGGAAGGATCCGATCAGCATCGCGGCTGGTTCAACACGTCGCTCATTCTTGGGGTCGCCATCCGGGGCGAAGCACCCTACCGGAACGTGGTTACCCACGGTTTCGTGACCGATGAGCAGGGGCGAAAAATGTCGAAGCGACTTGGCAATGTCATCGAGCCGGTAGAAGTTTGCGCCGAATTCGGTGCCGACGTTCTGCGCGTTTGGGCCGCCAGCGTTAAGTGGGAAGATGATGTTCCGTGCGGCAAGAACATCTTGAAGCAATCGGGCGAAACCTACCGAAACCTTCGCAATGCCCTTCGCTTTCTTATCAGCGCGGCTAATCAGTCCGACGGCGGGGCGGCATCGACGGAGGATATTGATCTCTGGGCGTTGGAGCAGACGGCTCAGCTTCAGGAGCGCGTATTGGGGCTGTACCGGGAGTTTCAGTTTGGCCCCGCCATGGCCGCGATTCACGATTTCTGCCGCGACACGCTCAGTCGGTTCTACATGGACGTCATTAAGGACCGCTTGTACTGTGACGCGGCTACATCTGTTCGGCGGCAATCGGCCGAGACAACTTGCCGGTCGGTGGCAGAAACCCTCATCCGATTGTTGGCTCCGATTGTGCCGCACACGGCGGAAGAATCTTGGCGTTCGCTCGGACATTCCGAATCGGTGTTCTTCTCCGCGTTCGCGGATGTCACCGCAACGCCAGACCTTGATAGAGAGCGCCGCTTCGGGATTCTTCTCCACACGCTGGACCAAGTCGGGCTAGCGTTTGAGCCATGGAAGGGGACGGACGGGGTGAAAGATCGCCAAGACGCGTTTGCCACCCTGATCACCGATGCTGACTCCATCCAGCGGCTATCAGAATTTGGTGAAGATCTACCGACTTTCCTGAGACTAGGCGGAGTCGAGCTGAAAGAGGGGCCGGCAGAAGTGCAGTTCCGCCCGAGTCCGTACGAAAAGTGTGCCCGTTCACGGATTCGTCGCGCCGATGTCGCAAACGTAGAGATCGATGGCGAACTGATTCTGCTTTCGCAACGCGACCGCGACGTGCTGGGACTTGAGGCTGTCCCGGCATGACGGTCTGGCGGAATCGAGTTCTGCTGTTAGGGCTATTCATTGGCATGGTTGCCCTGGACCAGTGGGTGAAGCAGTGGGTTCGGGGGGCAATCCCGATCAATGGCTCGGTGGGCGGCAAGCCATGGCCGGGAATTTTTGAGATCACTCTGACCTATAACCAGGGAATCGCGTTCGGGATGCTAAAAGGGTCCGGTATGCTGATGACTCCCATTGCGGTGATCATGGCGGGGGCGGCGATTTGGTATTCACTCAAATCTTCGCACGAAAGTCCGCTCGTTCACGCGGCGATGGGGCTGGTGGCAGCCGGAGCCATTGGCAATATGATCGATCGAATTTGGTTGGGTCACGTCACCGATATGTTCTGGTTTCGGCTGATCGATTTCCCGGTCTTTAACGTAGCCGACGCCTGCATCACGATTGCGACGATCATGTTGATCTACGCTTGGGGAGTTGCCGGCAACCGCAAAAAGCCCGTGGTTACAACCGAAAACTAATCTACCTTCGGGTGGTTAGCCCGGTGAAGTTTTCCGGAACGCCGCCAATTCGGCAGATTTTGTCTTTCCGAGTTCGGAGAGGGCATCCCGCCACTCCTTCTCCATCGGGCGTAACGTTTCCACCAATAATTCTGTGAGGGCCAGGTCTCGAAACCACTTACGATCAGCAGGCAGAACGTGCCACGGTGCGTTCTCGGGCGAGCACCGTTTTAGGGCGGCTTCATACGCTCGGGTGTAGTCGTCCCAGAATTCTCGCTCTTCCCAATCACCCACGTTGAGTTTCCAGGCTTTCCTAGGATCCTTTTCCCTTTCGAGTAATCGTTCCTCTTGGGCAGTCATGCTGATGTGCAGATAAGCCTTTACGACGATCACGTTCGAATCAGTTAGAAGTTGCTCGAAGTGATTGATGTGCTCGTACCGCGCTTTCCACTCGGCCTCCGGCACCAAGTTATGGACGCGGACGACAAGTACGTCTTCGTAGTGACTTCGGTTGAAGATCGCAATCTCGCCCCGAGCCGGCGTGTGGGGGTGAACTCGCCACAGGAAGTCGTGGGCAGCTTCGGCCGGGGTTGGCACTTTGAACGGCACCACGCGAGTGGATTGAACGTTTGTGCGCCCGAGGATTCCCCGGATGCTGCCATCTTTGCCCGAGGTATCGCGACCTTGAAGAATCACCAATAAGGAATGGGTGCCGGCGGCAAACAGGAGCTCGGTGAGCTCCGACAGTTCGGCTCCTAACTCTGCCAGGCGGGCCAACCCTGCTTCCTTTTCGAAGCCGCCGTCGGCCCGGGTATCGACCTTATCCAGGTCAATTTCCTGATTGGGCTT
>CANFJD010000084.1 GCA_947447315.1 Fimbriimonadaceae bacterium | reverse complement strand
CAGCGATTGGCCCTATTCTTTGGGCCGCTAGATTCCTCGCTTGACTTCAATCCGAAGTTCAATTTTGATGAAGTAAAGGTTGGTGACAGCTGGAAGAGAACGGTGGGATTTTCCCCGCAAAAATTGAAAGGGAAGAACAACCAGGCCGTCCAGCGCCTCGACTACACCTATGTCTACAAAGGCGAGGTCACAAGTAATGGGAAGCAGGTGCGTCGGATTGAAGCTAAGTTAGACTTGGACACCGACTTGGCCGAGTTCTATCATCAACTTACCGATTCCAAGCCGTCCGATACCGGGCTGGGCAAGTTCCCGCTAAAATTTTCGGGAGTTATCCAGTTCGACATTGATCCAAAGACGGGAAGAACGCTTTTGGCGCAGGCTTCCAGCACCGGCGGATTCTCGTTGTTTACGATCGACGACGCCGTAGACGCAAAACTTGAGCAAAGGTTTAAGGGCCGGACGAAGATGACCTTGGATTCGGCGGCAATTACTCCACCGAAAAAGGGCAGCTAATGAGGAACTTGTCAGTCACTTCCAACGTGGCGGCGATGCGGCTAAGTGAAACCGTTGGTGCGCCAATTTCATGTGCTTTTGGTATGCTAGACGTCAGATGGCAGTGTTAAAAGAGGGTGATTCTGTTCGAATCGTAACTCGGGAAGTAAGTGACGAAGATCGCAAGAAGAACCGATATTTTGCTCACATGGCGGGAATGACGGGGACGATTCAGAACCTTTATGAGGAGGAGGTCGCGGTTCGCGTGGATGTATCAGGACTTACGGCGGTAACCAAAGATGTGCATCAGCAAGCCACCCTTCGTATGCGGGAGCGATTCGTAAGCAATATTAGTGAGGAACAGAAAAAGGCCCTCACGAAGGAAGAACTTGATTTCGATGTCCATTACGTGCTCCTTGTCAATAAGAACGACATCGAGGTGAATTAATGGCGGCGGCAGAATCCAGTTTCGATATCGTAAGTCGGGTTGACATGATGGAGTTGAAGAACGCCGTGAGTCAAGCCGAGAAGGAGCTTTCAAATCGATATGATCTGAAGTCGACAAAGGCGGAAATCCAGTTTGAAAAGGATGAACTCACCCTGGTAGCCGACGATGATTTTGTGATGGATCAGCTGGAGAGCATTATTTTCAGCAAGCTGTTGAAACGCGGAATTGACGCTCGTCAGATTTCGTGGACCAAGCGAGAGCCGGCGGCTGGCATCACCATCAAGCAAAAATTGGAGTTGAAAGTTGGCATCCCACAGGACAAGGCCAAAGCACTCACGAAGCAAATTCGCGATGCGATCAAGGTGAATGCCCAAATTCAGGGAGACGAAGTGCGGGTTTCATCGAAGAGTCGAGACGATTTGCAAAAGGCGATCACGTTTGTGAAGGGCCTTGAACTGGATTATCCAGTGGATTTCGTCAACTACCGCTAAGGTTTCTGCTTCCTTTTTAGGCCATCGAGCTTTTGCTTGGTGGCCCGTGAGTTTCTATGCCGCCCCGAGTTTTTGCAGCTGCTGATATTGGTTCCAACACCGCTCACCTATTGGTGGCTGCCACCGATGGTTCGTTGGTAATGCGGATCGATAACTACAACGAATGGATACCTCTCGGCGAAGTCGTGAGCAAGGCCGGCTCGATCCCCAAGGAGATCACCCAGGATCTCGTCGATGCGTGTAAAGGATTCCGCCGACTGGCCGATGCTAAAAGCGCGGAGAAGCTGTATGTGTTCGCGACGGAAGGGATGCGGATGGCTCGAAATCACGAAACCGTACTTCGAAAAATTCGTGAGGAAGCTGGCATTACGGTAGAGATCATCTCGCCGGCACGCGAAGCAGAACTCTCATTTCGCGGGGTCGCGCTCGATTCACGTAACCTGCCGGTAGATTTGCTTTTCGAAGTTGGTGGAGGTTCTTGCCAGATTGGCCGGATTGAGCGCGGACGCCTCGCAGAATCCGAATCCCTCCCACTTGGGACCGGACGAATTATTGCCGAATCCGGCCTGATGAGTCCTTGCCCTGAGTATGCAATTTTAGCCGCTGAGAGGTACATCGATTCTGTACTGCAAACGTCACGAATTAGTGGAAGCTTTGGCTTAGCCGTCGTTAGCGGTGGTGTAGGACGCGGTCTATGGCGGGCGCTACACCCAGATGGCGAGAAAATGCTTGATATCCGCGAAATCGATCTGATGGCTTGGACCGCGGGTCGATTGCCGATCGACCGAATCATCACGCGATATGGCGTTAAGCAGAAACGCGCGGGCACGCTTTTGCCCGGGGCGCTGGTTTACCGTGCCCTGATGAATAAATTTGGCCTCACCCAGATGGCAATTTCCGAATTTGGCATCCGGGAGGGAGCAATTTTGGAAATGGCGGCGCGAATTTAATGGGCACTCCCACGAATGAAACCGAGTCCAGACGGGCAGTGAAAACTGCCCCGGATCGGTACATCAATCGCGAACTTTCGTGGCTACGATTCAATGAACGTGTGCTTGAGGAAGCTTTAAATGAAGGTAATCCGCTTCTGGAAAGGCTTAAGTTCCTTGCTATCTTTGAAAGCAATCTGGATGAGTTCTACATGGTTCGAGTCAGCGGGCTGATCGAGCAATTCGAGTCTGGTGTTCTTGATACTTCACCCGATGGCCTCACTCCCAACGATCAACTTGTGATGATCAGCTCGGTTGCGGAGCCGATGCGACAGCGCGCAGCGGAAGTCTTAAAGACGGACATCATGCCAAAACTGGATGAGCATGGAGTCCAAATCCGTACCCTCACGAGTCTTAGCGATCGCCAGCGGCGGGAGATGCACCAATACTTTAGCCAGCAAGTATTTCCGTTGTGCACGCCCTTGATGCTTCAGCCAGCAACGAGTGTTCCATTTATCTCTAATCGGAGCCTCAACTTGTGTGTGGAACTCGCGGATGAACGGGGAGACACACGTTTAGCGCGCGTGAAAGTGCCAACGGTTATCCCACGAGCGATTCGACTTGGAAAGCGTAAAAACGAATTCATTCTTCTCGAAGACCTGATTGCAAGCGAGATTGAATCACTGTTTCCTGGGGTCGAGATTCGAGGAGTTCATCAGTTCAGGGTGATTCGTGATGCCGACGTGGAAATCCGTGAATTGGAAGCGGCGGATTTGATCTCGAACATAAAGGAGACTCTCCGGCTTCGGCGGTTTGGAGACCCCGTGCTGTGTATGATCCAGCCGGATATGCCGCCGCGAGTTCAGGCCCTATTGAAGGGGCTCCTAAACTTAGATGATGAGGACGTTTTCACAATCCATGGCATTCTCGGCCTAGAAGTTCTGTGGGAACTTACACGGATTGATAAGCCTGGTCTGCGATTTCCCGCGCACCTACCGTATCTGGCGGAAGCGATGTCAACGCCAACTTCAATATTGGATGCGGTTGCCCAGACGGATGTTCTCGTCCACCACCCCTACGATAGCTTCCGTACGGTGGAGGAATTCGTGGGGTCGGCCGCACGAGACCCCGACGTGATTGGCATTAAGCAGACGCTGTACCGCGTCGGCAAGGAATCACCGATTGTTGAGAGCCTCGCAGACGCGGCCGAGCAGGGCAAGCAGGTGGCGGCGATGGTCGAGTTGAAGGCAAGGTTTGATGAGAGTAACAACCTAGGGTGGGCGCGATCTCTTGAGCGAGCCGGTGTCCACGTAAGCTACGGGTTTCCTGAATACAAAACACACTGCAAGCTTGGGCTTATCGTGCGGCGGGAAGGCGATCGGTTACGTCAATACGCTCACATCGGGACGGGTAACTATAATCCGGTTACGGCACGGCTGTACACCGACCTCGGACTCTTCACCTGTGATGAAGATATTTGCCACGACGTTAGTGAGCTTTTCAATTACTTGACCGGTTTCAGTCGGCAAACGAAGTACCGGAAGATTCTTGTCGCGCCTCTAAACCTTCGGGAAGGAATCCTGATGCGGATCCGGCGAGAGATTCGTCACGCACGGGCCGGGAGCTCCGCACGCATTGCCCTGAAATTAAACGCTCTGGTTGATCCGGAGATAATCGACGCCTTGTACGAAGCGTCGGCCGCGGGGGTTGCCGTTGACATTATTTGCCGAGGCGTTTGCTGCCTGCGTCCGCAAGTTCCTGGACTCAGCGAGCACATTCATGTTCGAAGCATCGTCGGTCGCTTTCTTGAGCATTCTCGAATCTACTACTTCCTAAACGGAGGAGTGCCGGATGCGTTGATTGGGAGTGCTGACGCCATGCGCCGGAATCTTGACCGTCGAATAGAAGTGGTTGCTCCGGTGGAAAGCCCAAAGCTTGTCGATTTGATTGAGACGAAAATACTGGAGCCTTGCTTGCGTGATAATGTCCGGGCGTGGGAATTGCTGGCGGACGGGCACTACCGGCGGGTTAAGAAGTCTGGGGATTCCTTTGACTGTCAATCGTGGTTTCTCGCGCACCCTCTCGCCAAATTTCAGTTCTGAGAACGGTCCACCTCACGCTGAAGTTCTTCATGGGCGCTTTGGGTGTTGCGCAGTTCATCTAAAACATCTTCTACCGCGCTTCGGTAACTGAGTCGGTCCGTGATGGAGGGTTGCCTGAGGCTGAGCGCCTCACTTCTGTCCGCGGTCTCTTGTAGCGAACGAATGATTGCCTCAACTCGCATGCGGCTGGGCGCGCTTCCCTCGGGAAATTGATTAATCATTGCGGCGTGATGAAGCGCTTCCGCCATTCCTTCATCGGCGGCTAGCTTCAGGCGCGGAGACAACTTTCCAAGTTCTGAGGTCTCGTTGCGATGCGCTTGACTCAACGCGTCCAGCCGATTGTATTGCACGCAAATTTGCTCAAGGAGACCTAGCAGCGCAACGGGAATCTGCGGGGAGGTTCCCGTGCGCCAAGAGCTCATTACCGAATATTGGTGCCCGTAAAATTTCTGCATTTGAGGATTCCCGTTCCACCCCATCATGACGGGCGTCCTCCCACCCATTAGCTGAACAATCAGTTGCCGCAGAACCGAGCGCGCCTGCGGCGTGAGCTGAGCCGAATCTTGACCGGTTACGCCAAATTTTCGGAGCATGGCGACGCCGATGCCCAAATTTATAGCTCCCCCAATAAAGGGGCCGATAAAGGCATGCTTTATTCCGCTGTGATTGAGAATCCCCACGATTCCAAAAGTACAGGCGAGAAGGATGAGTCCGATTCCAACCACAACCTGCGCGATTGCGCCGTTCCTGGCTTGATTTCCGCCTGCCATCACAAAGCCATGGTTGTGTAAGAAGCGGGCCAGGGACGAGTCGTTGGGGATCATCGCGAACTTATTATCCGGTGCGAGCAAACCAAAGGTGGGCCTTTTGACAAAACCGGGTATATCCCCAACGTAATGATTGATCTTGTATCGGGCGATCGCCTGGTGATGATTGGCGATAGCATCACGGACTGTGGACGGACCCGGCCGGTGGGTGAAGGATTATTTAATGCGCTCGGTAACGGGTACGTCTCTGTGCTGGATGCGATGGTAACGGCCGCCGACCCTGCTCGGTTTGTGCGGGTGATCAACATGGGATGTTCCGGGCACACCTCTACCGATCTAGTTCAGCGCTGGGATTCGGACGTTATCGCTCTTCGTCCAGATGTTCTCACGGTCATGATTGGAACAAATGATGTGTGGCGCCAGTTTGACAGTCCCGGACGTGCTGAGCACGGAGTCCAGCCAGAGTCATATCGGGCCAATCTCATCCGAATGGTGGAGCAATCTCAGCATGCCGTGAGAGGTCTTCTGTTAGCAACCCCGTTCTTTCTGGAACCCCTCATCGAAGATCGGATGCGGGCGAGGATGGATGAATACGGCGCAATTGTAAAGGAAGTAGCAACGCTTTACCAAACGGAATTTTTGGATACTCAGGCGTTGTTCGAGCCTTACCTTCAGGCACGCCACTCATCCGAAGTCGCTTGGGACCGTGTCCATCCAAGTCTCACTGGCCACTATATTCTGGCAAGGGGATTTGCCGGGGTGCTACGCGTTCGGCACTAGATCAGGTACTAAAAATCCCGCTCAGCCATGGACCGAGCGGGAATATTATTCGTTACCTAGGCTTAAACTTTGGCAGCGAGAGCTTTGTTGGCAGCCTTAGCAATTCGGCTCTTCCGGCGAGCAGCTTGATTCGGGTGAATGATTCCTCTCTGCGCCGCTTTATCGAGGTTTTTGACCGCGATGGTCAACGTCGTCTTTACTACTTCTGCGTCGGGAGTTGCACCGGAGGCGGCCACACGAACCTTCTTCACGTAGGTCTTCAACGCCGTCTTGGTGGACAGATTTCGAGCGCGATTCTTCGCGTTTCGCTTGATGTCCTTCTTACTCGATTTGATATTTGCCATGGTTACTTATCGGAACCATAAATTATACACGAGCCGACGGTGTGGATGCACGCCGCTACCGAGAATTGAGATGACCACCGAATTACCGGCGTGTTTCGCCCCGGACCTTACAATTTGTGTGGTTTCTTGCGTCAGCAGACTCAGATTCTTAGGTGAAGAGAACTCTCGCCGATCGGGAATCTATACGAATTAGTATACTTTCGATCATGAGCGCAACGGTAGAGATTTCAGGCATTCAAGATCGGGGTTATGCCTTCCCCGAAGCCTTAGTTTCCACAGATTGGGTAGCCGAGCATCAGCACGACGAAAACGTGCGGCTCATCGAAAGCAACGAGGATCCTTTGCTGTACAGTGCGGGGCATATCCCCGGAGCCGTTGAGATTGATTGGACTCGTGATCTGAATGATCCGCTTCGCCGGGACTACCTAGACCGATCTGGGTTTGAATCTCTCGCCCGTCGAATCGGCATCACCCCCGACACCACGCTGGTGTTTTACGGCGACAAGAACAATTGGTGGGCAACCTACGCGGCGTGGGTGTTTCATCTCTTTGGACATACCAACGTCAAAATTATCGATGGCGGGCGTATCAAGTGGCTTAATGAGGGCCGCGAACTCACAAAAGATGTCCCGACTTATGCCCCAACAGAGTACTTAGCCGCTGATCGGGATGACGCCACTTTCCGCGCCTATCGCGATGATGTGCTGAAACACCTTAGCAAGGCTGGCAAGCTGATCGATGTTCGGTCTCCTCAAGAATTCGATGGCACTCGCCTACACATGGAAGCTTATCCAAACGAAGGAGCCCTGCGCGGAGGACATATTCCGGGCGCAAAGAACGTGCCCTGGGCCAAAGCGGTCAATCCTGAGACTGGGGAATTCCTTCCTGCCCCGGCGCTGAAAGAACTGTACGAAACCCAGAGTGGTCTGAATCCATCTGACGACGTTGTGGTCTACTGCCGAATTGGTGAGCGATCCAGCCACACTTGGTTCGTGCTTAAATATTTGTTGGGATACCCGCAGGTGCGTAACTACGATGGTTCTTGGACCGAGTGGGGCAACACTGTCGGCGTTCCGATTGAACGCTAAATGCCGCCAAAGTTACTTGAGCAACTAGAAGAGATTGACCTCTATCCCGATCGTGCCGATCGAATCGAAATGCTAATCGCCATCGGGGAAGAATTTCAAAATCCTACCCACGATGAACTCCCGAGGAGTGATAGTTGTCGGGTGCCGGGGTGCGAAAGCGAGGCATATGTTGCTTTGGATGGAGAAGGCAGACTACGAATCGCAATTGACAATCCTCAGGGTATCTCGGCGATGGCGATGGCGCAAATAATTCTTCAGGGATTCGCAAGCGCGACGCAGGATGAGGTCCGGGCAGTACCAGAGGAGATTGTCTACCGAGTGTTTGGACGAGAACTTTCGATGGGGAAATCGATGGGACTCACGGGAATGGTTGGAATGGCGAAGCGGACCGTCCTCGAATCGGCATAAGTTAAAAACGGGTATCTAATTGGGAATGACCGTTTCGGTACTGGGGGCTGGCAGTTGGGGAAGTGCCATGGCACTCCTTCTGGGGCGAAATGGTCATGAGGTAACGCTCTACGGGCGAAACGCTCATGAGCTGACGATCATGGAAGTTGAGCGAGAAAACTTCCAATATCTTCCCGGATTTCCGTTTCCGGAAAACGTTTCATTTCGCCATTTTTTAGACGGTGTTAAACATACCGATTTGGCCGTGATCGCGGTCCCGAGTAACGCGGTTGAAGAAATTGCGGAATGGTTGGGACCTCATGCGGCTCACGTGGCAATCGCTTCGAAGGGATTGGAGGCTGAATCTGGCCGGCTGCTCACCGAGGTAGTGGCTGACGACTGTCCAAACCGGATTGGGGTGTTGAGCGGCCCTAACCTCGCCGTAGAAATTGCCAAAGGAGTCCCCACTGTGGCGGTGGCGGCCAGCCATGATGCTGACTGCGCGGAGGCGATTCGAGCCGCGTTTCACTCACCGACATTCCGAGTCTCTCCGTCCGATGATGTGATTGGAGTTGAGCTGGCCGGGGCACTGAAAAATGTACTAGCTATCGGTGGTGGTATCTCGGATGGTCTTGGATTTGGGGACAATACCAAAGGTGCGTTCTTGAGTCGCGGCCTCGTCGAAATGGCTAAGCTTGGTATCGCTCGTGGGGGCCGAATGGAGACTTTCTTGGGCCCGGCGGGCGTGGGAGATCTGTTCGCTACGGCGGTAAGTAAATTGTCACGAAATTATCGGCTGGGATTTGCCGTGGGTTCTGGGGTGTCGCTCGATTCAGCACTTAAACAAATTGGTCAAGTGGTAGAAGGGGTAGCTACCGCGAAGTCAGCCATGGCACTGGGGCGCCAGGTCCACGTGGACCTTCCGGTTATCTCCGCCGTTAACGACGTTCTTTCAGATTCAATTTCCCCTCGAGATGCGGTTCATAGACTGATGTCACGAAAATCGGAAAGCGGAAATTACTAAAAAGAAAACCCCGATTGCCATGAAGGATTCGGGGTTTAGCTTCTCACTAGAAGCTGGTTTTGGGGGGTTAGAGGAGCCCCTAACCTAATCGCCGTTCTTCTCCATGCCTACGCAGGTGGCGGCGGTTCGTCGGGTCAGGTGCGGTTCGTATTTGATTTGAATGCCATTCCTCCTGTTGAGGCTTCAGTGATGAAGTCCTCTGTTTTCTCCAGATTTCTCTGGTATCAGTTAAGACGCCATTAAGAATTGCGGTGTTCGATCAAAGGGTAGAACGGGACCTTTGGGGCATCGCGCTAGCCTTCGAACGATTTTCGATAGGCGCGGGGCGACAATCCGGTTAGCTTTCGAAATCGATTTGCGAAATAGAACTCGTCGGCAAACCCCACCTTTCGTGAGATCGATGCGATTGGAAGTGTGCTTTCCACCAAAAGTCGTCTAGCATGCTCTAGTCTCACCGACTCGACAAAATTTCGCGGACTCTCTCCAGCCTCGTCGCGAAATAAATGGCCAAAACGGGACGGCGATAATTTGGCAATTGCGGCGAGTTGCTCTAGATTCCAATCGGCAGCGTATTCTCGCCGAACTCGCTCTTGAACCCGCCGAATGCGAGGGTCTAGATCGCCTGCACCACCGCGAAGTAAGGTGACCCTCACAAAGATTTCCTCAAGGCGATT
>CANFJD010000083.1 GCA_947447315.1 Fimbriimonadaceae bacterium | reverse complement strand
GTCTAACGTGCTGGCCGTGGAAGAACTGTCGCTACTTCCACCGCATCCCGCCAGCAATCCACCGGCCAAGAGTCCTGCGCCCGCGATTCCGATTCCTTTCAGCAGTGCGCGGCGTTGGACAGGCTGCTGGGGTAGTGATGTAATGAGTTCGTTCATTGAATTGCTGCTCCGAAAAGTCGAGGTACGACAAAGAGAAGTGTAGGGGCCATTCCTTGCCCAGGCATGGATGCAATCTGAACACTCGCTGAACGGGTTAATTCCCTCTATGGAGCGCGATTCCGGTCGGTAATCCAAGCCACAGCGATGTTGACGAACCGCGTGTCATCGTCTGAACCTCTGTGAATTTGCCGGTATCTAGAGTCCGCGCCTGACCTTTTCTATACGCGAACAGGCCCTCGCGCGAGGAGATCGTCACGCTGCCATCCGGATTGCCTATTAATCCGGTGACCTCGTTTTGAACCGCTGGTGTAATCCGTACGAATTGATCGTCTACCAGACGGTACGCCCCGGTCCGGAAGAGTCCCACGTAGACATCCTGCCCGGTCGCGTAGATGTGCCGGATCCAATCGTCTCCCAGCCCCTGCCGCTGATCGAATTGCCGGATCTCGCTGCCCGAAATGCGAAACAGGCCACGATCCTGCGTTCCCAGCCAAGCCGTGTTTTGGCTGGCGAAAAGCTCGGTGGTCACCGCGTTACTCAGTTGCGGACGCTTCAAGTCGTGCGTCCACCGCGTGCCATCGAACTGGCTGTACCCGCCGTATTGTCCCACCCAGAGGCTGTTTTGGGAGGCAAATAAGCAAGTCGCCCCGCCCCGCAGTAACCAGGGAAAAACGTTCTTTGCCCACGTCTTCCCGTCGAACCGGTCCACTTCGCCCGTCGAGTACCGAACATACAACCGATCCCGAAACGTCACGAAGTCGCGCGCGTGCGGGGTGGAAATGATCGGAGGCATCACCCGGTGCCACACCGAGCCCTGTTTCACCGAGATCCCGTTCTCAAAGGAAGCCGCGAACAGCTTTCCGTGGAAAGTTGCCAGTCCGTAAATGCTTCCCGTCGGCCCGGAAGGCGTTTCTAATTTCTGCCAGCGACCCTGGCGGTAAGACCAAATCTCTCCCGCTTCGGTAGTAGCGGCGAATTGATCGTCGTTCACCGCCAGCGCTCGCACCCGCTCAAGTCCCGGTACGGCGAGGCGTTGCCACGGCCCGCCTCGCCGCTCCCAAAGTCCTTCTTCGTAGGCTGCCAGAATTTGCATGCTGTGACCAGCGGCATACGCGGAAACGTGGGTGGCGCGACTACCGGTCGGAAGCGGGGGAAAAGTCGCCGTGCCGCTGGTTGGTGGCGGGAGAGAGTTCGCGGCCCGGTCCAGACGGCCACCCGTATAGGAGTAGACCGTGCCCCGCGCGGTTACCAAAAGTCGATGGTCCGGCGAGAACGCCAGGGCGACGGGCGCGGGGTCGCCGAAAAATATCAGCGACCCCACCACAGCCAGCGCGATCACAGCTGAGAGACGGTCTCGACGATCTGCCCCAGGGCGTTCACCCGAATCCGCACCTCGGCCAGGTTGTGCGCCCGATCGGTGCCGATCACCCGGTACCAGCCTTCCTTAAACGTGGCCAACCGGACCCGCGTCGTTCCCGTTTTGGCGTCGTACTCGAACGGTAATCGCTCGCCACTTGGCGTTAAGAGTGCGATTCGTGCCCAACGCTCGTTGGTGGGTACGGCGATCTCGAGCGCGCCATCCGGTAGCAGTTTCGCGGTGGCCGCTAGGTTCGGAGCGACCATCGCCACCTCGAACGGAACGTCCAGCTGCCGTCGGGTTCCGTCACCATTCACAATCTGCACCCGCACGGAGTATTGGCCATCGCGGAAGGAGAGCGGAATATCGAACCGCACTTCCCATTTGCGCGCGGAATCGTTCCACCGCAGCGGCTTCAGTTCTCCCCCGGGGAAGATGGCGATCACCTTGCTATCGGCGGGCGCATCGACCTGCAAGAGCGGATCACCCGCGCCATAAATCGGGGCCGCCGGCACCTGCGCCAACTGAGACCGATTTTGACCGGCGAAAGCGCCTCCCCTGCCGCCTCCGCCGCCGAAAACCTTCTGGTACGAAACGCCGTCTGCCATTTCCACCGGAACATTGATCGTTGTCTGATTCCCGCCCGGATTCACCACCCGATCATCCACCGCCACGAAGGAAGTGAACGCTGTCATCAGCGAGAAATCCAGTCCGAGCTTTGTAATCTCGTTATCCCAGTAAGTTCGCGGTTTTGGCGTTCCTTTTTGTCGCCAGTCGGAATCCAGTCGTTGTTGCGTTTCCAGGTCGTTCACCTTCTCCCGCGCCCACAAACTGGCGATGGCCGACCCAGAGTTGCCGTTGCGCGGAAACTCGACCGGGTACCGCGCAATCCACGGTTTCCCGCCCAGTTTGCCCGTCACCAGCACCGTGCCGGAACCTGGCTTGTCGTACCGACCCTTGATGATCACCGGCTTCGCGCTGAACACATCGGGTATGTTTCGCGGCAGCACGTCCTTCACATCCACGCCCGAAAACGACATCGAAATGTCGGTGAGAACCGGGTCGTCGGTCCGCTGAACAAACCGACCCACCGCCGCATCGGAATCGGCATTCAGCGTCACCATCTCGGAATCACCGCGTCCTTCGGCGCTCATGGCGTTGATCAGGTATCGGTTCACCGAGTTTCCGACGCCGAATGTAAACATGCGGGCATTGCCTCGGTGCCGCTGCACCTCCTCAATCGCTCGGGCTTCGCTACCGATAAATCCATCCGTGTTAAACACGACAATCCGGGGTCGTTTGGGGTCGGGCGCTGGACTGAGAGAGGCGACAACCGCCTTCCAAAGCTCGGTGCCGCCGTTCGCATCTAGCTTGTTTACATAGTCGGTCGCCAACCGGCGATTCTCGGCCGTGTTCGGTCGCGGTCGCGGCCACAAACTCACCGCCTCGTTGCTAAAGTTGATCACATTGAACGTATCGTTCGGGTTCAGGGCCGCAATAAGCTTCTTGGTCAGTTCTTTCGATTTCTGAATCGGAAACCCAGACTGGCTGCCGCTCTGGTCGATCACGTAGATAGCTTCCTTGGGGGCAATCTGGCTGGCCTTGGGCGTCTTCGGCGGCATCAAAATGAGCGTAAAGAACCCGCCCCGCTTGGGGTCCCGCGTGGTGAGCAGGCTGCCCACCACCGTATCGGCGGCGACGCCGTATCGCAAGATGAAATCGCGGTTGGGAATCTCGTCGCGATTCGCCAATTGCACCTCAGCGTGGTCGTCGGAAATCCGCTTAATCTGCACCAGGTGTAGCACGCTGTTGATGCTGGTGATGGGCGCCCCCGCCTCCACATCCACGGTGAGGCGAATCCCCGCTCCCGAGCGTGTTCCTTCCGGCACGATGGGCGGTGTCACCTTTTGCGGGTCGGGCGTGGTGGCATCGGTATAGCGCGGTCCGACCGTCATGGGGAAGTGAAACTCAAACGCGTCGTTCTCAAATTTCAGGAGCTGAACGTAGGTGAGGGCCACCTGAATCTTGGATCGCGCCGGGATGTTTGCCACCCGTTGCGTAAATACATTCGGTCGCTCTTGGTCCAGCAATGCGGTCGATTTGCCTTCCGATTTCGCCTTTTCGTAGGTCGCCCGGGCTTCCGCTTTTTCCTTGATGATGCCGGTGATGACGCGGTCGCCAATCACCATCCGCATGCCGTCTACCGCCGAATCGTCAGGCAACGGAAACGTATAAACCGCTTCAATCGGCTTGGCGCTGGGGTTAGAAAAGGTCTGGACCACCACCACTCGCGCGCCGAACCCTTCCACCTTGGCGTTCACCTGCGTCCCCGCCAAAGGGCAGGCCACGCCCAAGTGCCCATCCGCGTTCAAAACCCGCAAACTGCCGGGATCAACGGTCGGACCGCCGCCCGAAACGCCGCTTTGAAAAATAGTCGCGGCCACCGCTAAAGGAGAAAGAAGAGAAGGCAATAACATAGTCAACCCATCGGCAAGCCGATACCCAATAAACGACCACCCCATCTCCGCGTTACGAAACCCAGCGGGATAGGCTGTCGCTTAGACCGTATACTACTTCTATGACTCAGCGGTTGCCGGAGTGGCTTACGATCCGGCTTCCTCGACCGGATACGATCAAGGAAGTTGAAGGGATGATGCGGGCGAAGAGCCTGCACACGGTATGCGAAAGCGCGCGGTGCCCCAATCTGCCCGAATGTTGGAGCAAGAAGACCGCCACCTTCATGATCCTGGGCGATACCTGCACCCGCTCCTGCGGATTCTGCGCCATTAAGGTGGGCCGCGGCATGCAGCTAGACCCGCACGAGGCTGACAATGTGGCCGAAGTGACCCGTGATTTGGGCCTGAAGCACGTGGTCGTCACCAGCGTGGCCCGCGATGACCTGGCCGACGAAGGCAGCATGCAGTTTGCCGATACCATTCGGGCCCTCCACCGCGAGAATCCCAACGTCATTGTGGAAGTCTTGACCCCCGACTTTAAGGGCAAAAAGTGGTGCATCAAGAATGTCACCGACGCCCAGCCGGAGATTTATAACCACAACATCGAGACCATCGAGCGACTCCACACCATCGTGCGCCCGCAGGCGAAATATCAGCGGACGCTGGATGTGCTGCGGATCGTCAAAGAACTAGATCCGCGCATCTACACCAAGTCCGGCATTATGCTGGGCCTGGGCGAAACGCGGGAAGAGGTGGTGGAAACGTTGCAAGATCTGCGAAACATTGGGGTGGATGCGGTGACCATCGGTCAGTATCTGCGGCCGACCATGAAGCATCTGCCCGTCTCCGAATTTGTGCATCCCAAGGAGTTCAAAGAGTACGAGAAGATTGGGGAAGACATGGGCTTTGCCTTCGTGGCGAGCGGACCCTTCATTCGTAGTTCCTACAACGCCATCGAGTTCAGCAAAAAGGTGATGGCCGAGCGCCTGGCCAAACAAGACGCCGTCTCCGCCTAACCCGGCGGCGACCCCATTGAGGAGAAAACGATTCGCAGCTTTAATCTAGCGACCCGTTTTCTCCTGGTGGTGATTCCTGTCGGTTGGATTTCCCTGCAAACGGTCGGCTATCTTCGCCGAGTAGGGGATGAGCTGCTGGACCCGAATGTGCCGGTAGCGCAGGACTTCAAAACTCCCGGTGGCGTGATCGCCCTCCGCATCGATCGATACCGAATTACTCCAGAATCAGGACGAGTTGAAATCTGGAACGCCTCGGCGACGGCGGCCGGTAAGCGACTGGCGGGCGTCCGGTCCGCGCAAGTATCCGTGGCAAACTGGCGCGATTCGGCCAACTTGACCGCATTCACCTCGCCGGTGGATGTGCAGGCGGATGGTCTGTTTGCCCGCATCGAACGTGATCCCGACGGCAAACTGGCCCTCCAGCGCTACTTCCCGTCGGGGGAAAGCAAGCCGGGTAAGGTCCCTTTCCGAATTCAGCTCACGCGGGCCGAGATGGTCTACGAGGATCGCAGTGTCCCGAGCGTGCCGCTCCGCGCTTCTACGCGGCGGTTGGTGGTTAACGGCATCGGGGACGAGTGGCAGGCGGTCGGAAGCCTATCCATCGCGAAGGTGGGCAATCTCCAGGTGCGCGCCCAGCAGTTGGCAGATAAAACGATCATCGCCACCGCGGAGAGCTCGCGGTTGAATGGCGATCCGCTCCTTGCCGCTGGCTTTTCCGTCCAACTGCCGAAGGATCTTGCGTTGGATTCCCCCCAAGTTTCGGGTCGCGCCCAGCTGGTGATGAATAAAGATGGAAAGCTCCAGTTGCGCGCCCCGATCACGGCCAGTCTCACTGCCCTTCGTTATAAAGCGCAGTCAGTACAGCAACCGACCATCACCGGCGTCCTGACCGAGAAAGGATTCTCCGGTCAAGTAACCGCCGCCGTGGCGCGGAGTCGGGCCGATTTTGAGGGCACGGTTCTGATCGAAAAAACCGAGACGCAGATCGGGGGTCGATTGAAGGCAAACCTCGCCTCATTGCAGGACGTGCCGGCCGATCTGCGGCGATCCATACCGAAAGATCTGGCCGTGAACGGCGGTCGGTTCGCCGGATTCGTACGCTATCACAACCCCAAACGTTGGGCAGTCGATGGTTCCGTAACCGTGACTTCGGCTAGATATAAGCAAGAAATCCTAGCCAATCTATCTGCTAACGTTGCCGCAAACTCAACACTCCTCGCCGTTAACCTTGTTCGACCGGTAAGTTGGAATGGGGTCAGTGCCTCTGGATGGGGGAACTACGGGTTGTCCTCCCGCCAGGTTCAAGCGGTTGCTGCGGTCGCACCGTTTGCCATCGAGAAGTTGCCCAAGTCCATTCGTCCAGCCGATATCGATGGTCGGATTGGGGCCACCCTGTCGGTTTCTGGTGACGTGGCAAAGCCCACCATCTTCGCCCATGCGGAAGGACGGGTGGCGGCCAAACTGTCCGGGAGGCGGGTGGATTTTGGTTCGGTTAACGCCGATGTGCGGTACGAGAATGGTCGGGTCGCGCTCGCGGAAGGGATTGTTCAAGGGCCACTCGGGCTCCTGACCGTAGTCCCGGCCGGCAATGGAAAACTCACCGTGGACGCCCGCGGCATCCAGTTGGCCCGGCTCGATAAGAACCTAACGGGGATCGCCAATGCCCGCGGAACGGTCGATCCTAACGTTAAAAACCCACAATTCCTGGGGCGGTTAGAGACTTACCGACTCGCCTACCAAACCCAAGAAATCCCGGTGGCAACCGCCGACTTCCGCGTGGATCGGACGGGCCTTCGGATCGATCAACTGCGTGGTTTGCGCGGCACATCGGTGGTGAATGGCCGTGGCTCGTACCGGTTCAAAGATGGCCGCCTTGCCGCCCGCGCCGATATCGACAATTTTCAGGCTTCAGATCTGAATGAGGAGTATCTGATCGGCACCACCGATATAAAGAACATCTTAGTGTCGGGGACCGCCAAGAATCCCCGCGGATCCTTCGAAATCCAGGCGGGGGAAATCGTCGCCGGAGGCGTCAAGGCATCTAACTTGAGCATCCCCGGCAGTTTCCAAGACGGAGTTTTGACGATCCGGAGTGGTCGCACATCAATCCTTGGGGGAGCCGCGGAGGTCCATGCGGCTTATCGGTTGAAGGGCGGAAGCGGTCAAGCCGAGGTTGTCTACACCGGCTTGAATCTGGCAGAGTTTGGCGCGGAAGTGTCCAGCAAGTTCACGGTGAGTGGCTTGGCGACGGGAAAGGTTGCGGTGACGCTGCGGGATAACCGGGTGGCAGACGCAGATTCTCACACCGATTTTAGTGGCTTGGTCCTAAACCGCGCGCCCTTCGGCGCGGGAACCATCCGGGCGGCATACGACGGCGAGACCGTCTCGGCCGATGGTTCGATCGGGCAAATTGATCGCTATATTTCCGTTTCGGACGTGAAATACAATCCTGCAACCCGCGCCGTGTCGGGTGCAATTGCCGTTTCTCAGCTTCAAGCCGAAGACCTGGCGGCTCTCGCGGGCCCCGCCACCGAAACCCTTACCTACGATCAGCGGAAGCTCATCGATGAAGCCCGTGGCTCGGTGAGTCTCGGGGCAACCGTGGCCGGAAATCTCAAGGACCCGAGCGTCCAACTCGACGTCCTCGAAGCCACGGGCCTTCGCATATCAAATACCGATTTCGGCACCGTTACTCTGGTGGGAAGGCGATCTCCGAACGAGATCGTCCTCACGAAAGCAGTGCTGGATGGCCCGGTCGCAAAGCTAAACGCCACCGGAAAAGTGGCGAAAGATGGGCCGATTGCGATAGATGGTGAAGTGAGAGACTTAGTCATATCGTCGCTCAAGTCGTTCTATCCGTCAGTTGCGACCGTCGCCGGAAAGGCGAACATTCCTTTCGTTATTTCTGGCACAACGGACAAGCCCGAGTTGACCGCCTCGGTAGAAACCGAGGGGTTGCTCCAAAAGCCCGGCGACCCTCGGGATCTGGCGCTTGACATCTCGCTGGACCGGGTCAGTATCAGCGAATCGACCGTATCTGGCGGCGGAATCGATATCGGTGGGGTTTGGAAATACCGCGGGTTCCAGGGGGCCATCACCGTCGCGACTCCCCTCAAGTACCCCTTCGAGATCCCCGAGACCGGGCAGATTTCTGCATCCGTCACGCTTGGTCAACGCCCGCTGAAGGACATCGCGGAACTGTCCGACACGCTGGATCCCGCACGAACCGACGGGGTGGTGCAGGGGCTGCTAAAAGCCACTGGCACTTTGGAAAAGATCAATTGGCTAGGCAATATTGATCTCACCGCACCAAGCCTCGCGGTTCGCGGCAACGATATTCAACTGCAGGATGTATCGGTAAATGCACTCGTCAATAGCGAGAAAGCATCGGTGAAAGTAAATGCCAACCACGCGGGCGGCGGGACACTTTCCGGCGAGCTAGCTACGAAATCCGAGTCCTTAGCCGGTGTCTTCGACAAGATCGCCGCCGGGGAATGGCGGTCGCTTTTGGACAGCGAAGTAACCGGCCTACTTACCGTGTCGGAATTCCGTCATCGTCAAAAATTTGGCACTCAGTCCGTGTCGGGACGTGCCACCGGGCAAATTTCCATTGGCGGCCCCGTTCGCAGTCCGCTCATCGCCGGGGATCTCAACCTCTTTGACATCGACGGAACCATTCCTGCCATTGATGCCGCCGGAAAGCCATCCGACCCACCACTCATCGATCCCCGGTTTAACGTCAACGTCAATCTCGCCAACCCGGCTCGCCTACGCGCCGCCACCGCCGACCTCAGCATCCTCGGCACGGTTGGAATTAACGGAAAATTCACCGCCCCGATGGTTGCCAGCGTGCTCACCGTCGAGAAGGGAGCGATTCGGCTGCCCGGTGGCCTCATCCGGATCGGACAAGGTGGTTCGGTGCGATTTGACTACGTAGGAGGTCAGGAGGCGCCACCATCGTTAGTCCTTGACGTCGATGGACGCACCAGCGTCGTGACGGCCGTTACCGGGACTTCGCTTGAGCGATACGACGTTCTCATTTCGATCACGGGCGACCTCCTGAAGGAAGGAGGGCTCAACTTTGAAGCGACGAGCGATCCTCCGGGGCTTAGCCAAGACCGTATCATTGGCTTGTTGGGCCAAACCGACCTGTTATCAACCTTTGGTTCAGAAACTGCCCGTGCCGATTCTCGCAAACAAATTGGCGATGCATTCACGAGTTTCGCAGTGCCAGTCGTGTTCGAACGGCTAACCGAGGGTCTGGCTCAGAGCCTCGAGCTCGATTACATTACGGTTGACTACAATGCCTTTGACCGTGTCAGCTTGGTGGCGGCACGCTCCCTCGGATCCGGCTTCTCCCTGCAGGCCCGGCGGCAGATTTCGACTCCGGAACCCGGACAGCCCGTGAAATACGACGTTCGTTTGGTCTATCGTCCCCGCCGAATATTTGGGATTTTATCGCGGTTCAACTTCAGCGTCGGCAGCGACGAAACGCGGCCAATCAAGCTATCAATGGACTATTCGGCCCGCTTTGGACGTGCCTACGAGGGGCGCACAAAGGGACCCACTTCTATCTTCCCTCCGCCGAAGAAATAGGCTGAAAGACGGGGAATTTCCGTCCAACCCGGTAGGTCTATTG
>CANFJD010000082.1 GCA_947447315.1 Fimbriimonadaceae bacterium | reverse complement strand
GGCAGCCACTGCTTTATGCTTTGCCATGGTCACGAGAGTTGGCACCCGGCTCCCGAGTTTTATTACAGGAAGGGGGGCGGCCCCATGTTCGACATGGGGCCGTACTATCTGACGGCGCTCGTCAACATGATCGGTCCCGTGAGTCGCGTGACCGGTTCAACGCGGGTTACATTCCCCACCCGAACCATTACCAGTCAACCGAAAGCCGGCACGGTCATCGACGTGGAAGTCCCAACCCACGTAGCCGGGATTATGGATTTTGCCAATGGCGCCGTCGGTGAAATCACGACCACATTCGATGTCTGGCACAGCATGGTGCCCCCCATCTTGATTTACGGAAGCGAGGGTTCATTGGCGGTGCCAGATCCCAACGGTTTCGGGGGAGAACCGAAAATCCGTCTTCGCGGGGAATCCGAGTGGAGAGATCTACCGGTTGAGTTTGGCTTCACGGGCAATGCTCGGGGTGTTGGGGTGCTGGATATGGCGTACGCAATTCGAAATGGTGGCGATCACCGTGCGAGCGGAGATCTGGCATTCCACGTGCTGGATGTGATGCACGCATTCCATGAATCCAGCGATGCCGGTCGACACATCGAGATTGGAAGCAAGCCGGCGCAGCCCGCAATAATGGCGCGAGATCAGTACGCCGACCTTATTTAAGGGCGGCAACGGAACCTAACGGACGCTGAAACGGGTAGAAACCTGCTTCATGCGTTCACTGTTTGGATTAGCGTTGCTCGGCGTCCTCGCGTCGGCTTACGGACAAGAGCCGATCATCGACCCCGATTTTGCTCCCGATGCGGGCAATCTCAGCAAGGCCGACGAGCGAACGAAGTTTCACCCGGTAGCGGTGAAAGGGTCGTCGGCCGAGTTCCGTGCCAACGCATTTGCGGCACGGAACGCGTTGAAGAAAAGCAGCTACTTCGGCGGAATAAAGTGGCGGAACATTGGACCCGAAATTCAGGGTGGTCGCGTCATTGATATCGACAGTCCGGCCGGCGAGCCAGGCACGATCTTAGTATCGTTTGCGACCGGCGGCCTTTTCCGTACCAAAGACGACGGGGTCACGTGGGAAAGTCTCTTTGAAGATCAGAGCGCCTTCGGAATTGGAGCCACCGCGGTCAGCCGCGACGGTAAGACCATCTGGGTTGGGACGGGCGAATCTAACAGTCAGCGCACCAGCTACGCGGGCACGGGAGTATTTAAGAGCACCGATTCGGGCAAAACTTGGACCAACGTCGGCCTTCCCGAGAGCCAGCACATCGGTCAGGTGATTATTGATCCGAGAAATGAGAACATCGTTTACGTTGCGGTAATCGGCCACCTGTACAGCCAGAATCCAGAGCGCGGTCTTTACAAGACAACCGACGGCGGAAAGACCTGGCAACAAGTTTTGAAGGGTGATGAATACACCGGTGCCATCGATGCCGTACTGGATCCGACGAATTCAAATCACCTGCTCGTAAGCCTGTGGGACCGAGACCGCCGGGCTTGGAATTTCCGCGAGAGCGGTAAGGGGTCGGGTGTCATGCAGTCGTACGACGGCGGCAAAACGTGGTCTAAGGTGACTCAATTGCCAACCGGGGACGCCGCGGGACGCACAGGCTTGGCGATGGCGAACGACGGAAAGAGGGTTTACGCCTACGTTGACAACAATTCCGAAGAACCCGACTGGCAGTTTAACGATGAATTCGCGCCGTCCGGAAGACTCACCTCCCGGCGATTCCTTCTGCTGGATGACGAAAAGCTCAAGCAAGTAGAAGAGAAGCCCCTCGATGATTATCTTCGCGGATTTCCTGATCTGAATTTGAAAGGAAAGGACGCTCTCGAGCAGATCAAGGCGGGCACACTGAAATATGCCGACCTTAAGGAAAAACTGGAGAAGGCCGGGGCGTTCAAAAAGAACATCATCCAGAGCGAGATCTATCGCAGCGACGATGGCGGGAAGTCTTGGAAGCGACTGGGCACCTTAGGCTCGTTTGGTGGTTACTATTGGGGCCGCGTCTTCGTGAACCCCGCCCTGCCGGACCAGGTTTATGTGATGGGTCTGCCGTTACTCCGCTCGATGGATGGCGGGAAAACGTGGCTCAGTGTGGCCCAGTCCGCCCACGTGGATTATCACGCCATGTACTTCGATGCGCGTCAACCTGGCAAAACCTGGTTGGGGAACGACGGCGGCCTGTACCTGAGCGGAGATGACGCCAAAACGGTGAAACACATCAACAACCTGTCCGTGGCGCAGGCCACCACGCTGGCAGTGGATAACAAGCGACCGTACAACGTGATCATGGGTCTGCAGGATAACGGAACCATGCGCGGACCGTCGAACTATCGCCCCGGTGAAAGCGAAAATTGGTCGTGGAATGACTTGTTTGGTGGCGATGGTTCAGCGATCGCCGTCGACCCTCGGAATGACGGTGATCTGGTTTATGTGGCGTACCAGTTTGGTCAGCACTTTGCGGTGGAGCCCGGGAAGGATACGCGTCCTATCACCCCGCGACCCCCCAAGGGGACCACGTACCGGTTCAACTGGATCAGCCCCATCGTAATCAGCACTTTCCAACCCGATATCATCTACTTAGGTAGCCAATACCTGCACCGATCGTTTAATCAGGGACGTACCTGGGAGACGATTTCGCCGGACCTCACGAAGAATCGTGAACAAGGTGACGTCCCGTATTCCAGTCTCAAAGACATCTGCGAAAGCCCCCTGAAATTTGGACTCATTTACACCGCCGCCGATGATGGCACGGTAAAGATGACTCCCGACGGTGGCAATACTTGGCGCGATATCTCCACTCCCCAGCCGAACAAGTGGGTGAGCCGAATCGTCGCCAGTCGGTACGACGTGAACGTGGTTTACTGCGCCCAGAACGGTTATCGCGAGGATGACTCCTCGTCCTACCTGTGGAAATCCACCGATCAAGGCAAGACGTGGACGTCCCTCGTCGGCAATCTTCCCGCCGAACCCATCAATGTGGTTCGCGAAGACCCCAAAGATAAGAGCATCTTGTATGTCGGGACCGACATGGGCGTTTATGTGACGGTGGACGCCGGCGCGACGTGGATGCCCCTCCACGGCGCGTTCCCCAACCTTCCCGTCCACGATTTGGCCATTCAGGAACGTTCCGACGATTTGGTCGCGGCCACGCACGCGCGGGGTGGATATGTGCTGAATCTGAAGCCCTTGCGACGATACCTATCGGATGCGAAAGGGAAGGATCTGGTGCTGTTTGACATTTCGGACGTGAAGCGAGGTGAACGGTGGGGTCTAGATTTCCGGGATCCTTACGATTCCACTCCTCCCACCGAGCCCAAGCTCACCGGAACGGTTTTCACCGAAACGGCCGGTAAGGGCAAGATCCGTCTGAAGGACAAGGACGGCAAGGTGGTGAAGGAAATGGATATCGACGCCCTTCGCGGATTCAATGCGTTCTCGCTTTCGCTGCAGTTGACTCCGGCCAACCGGGGAACCGTGGACGTGAAGAATCGCAAGATATCCACGGTTCAGGAAGCGCTGGCCGACCCACGTGGTGCCGAGCGCCCAACCTACCTTCCCGTAGGCGATTACACCCTGGAAGTTGAAGTTGCCGGCAAAACGACAACGCAAGCCTGGAAACTGAACTAAAATTAAGCATGCTCGCTGAACATTTCAACTGGCTGAGTAGCGGGTCTGCGTGGTTGGGCCTGCTAACGCTTACGGCGCTGGAGATCGTGCTGGGGATTGATAACATCATCTTCATTAGCATCCTGGCGGGCAAGCTGCCGACTCCGGAAGAGCGGGAACGGGCGCGTAAGCTAGGCCTGTTGGTGGCGCTCATTTCCCGTGTGTTGCTGGTAATGAGCGCCGCATGGATCGTGCACCTGACGGAGCCGGTCTTCACGCTGCCATTCCCGTTCCCGGGTGACGCCGAGCATGCTAAGCACGCGGCCGAGGTCAGCTGGCGAGACATCATCTTGATTGCTGGCGGTGCCTTCTTAATCTACAAGGCGGTCAAGGAAATTCACCACAAGTTAGAAGGGCAAGATGAATCCCATGACGCCACGGTTAAGCCCATGCTTTCCGCAATCTTAACGCAGATCTTGCTTCTAGACGTTGTCTTTTCCATTGACTCGGTCATCACTGCCGTTGGCATGGTCAGCGAAGTCGCCATCATGATTCTCGCCGTCGTGATTGCGGTTGGCTTTATGCTTCTCTACTCCGGCCCCATCGCGGGCTTCGTTGAGAAGCATCCGACCATTAAGGTCCTGGCCCTATCGTTCCTCATCCTCATCGGCGTCTCGCTGATCGCGGAAGGGTTCGAACAGGGCATCCCCAAGGCGTATATCTACTTCAGCATGGCATTTGCCGTGGGAGTGGAGATGCTGAACTTAAGAGTGCGTAAACACCACGCTTAATCTCGCGACGTTGCGCGGCCGGATTCTTCGACTAGCTTGAGAAGAGTCTTCATCTCCACCGGTTTCACCAGGTGGTGGTCGAATCCGGCTTCGCGTGATTGCCGGCGGTCGCTGGGGCTCCCCCAGCCGGATTGGGCGATGATTAAAATGTCTTGGCCGCCGGGTAACTCCCGGATTATCCGGCAAGTTTCGTAGCCACTCATTTCCGGAAACCCGATGTCGAGCAGAATCACGTCGGGCTGGAACTCACCGACCGCGGTGATGGCTTCTTCGCCCGTTCCGACCGCAAGAACCGTGTTTCCCTGCATCCGCAACAGTTTTGTGAGGACGTAGGCCACATCGGAATTGTCTTAGACGACCAAGAAACGAGCCGGCGGTGCGGCCAAATCGACGTTGGCGTTGACGGTGGCCGCAGACGATACGAACTGGATGGCACCCGGTAGGTGAACCACGAATTCTGATCCCCGACCGAGTCCGGCGCTGGTAGCCGTAACCGTGCCTCCGTGCATCTTGACTAATCGCTGAACGAGCATGCGGCCGATCCCCAATCCTCCCTGGGCACGCGTCAGTGCACTTTTCACCTGCGAGAACATGTCGAAGACATGGGGGAGTTGATCCTCCGTCATCCCAATCCCCGAGTCTCGTATTGACACTGAAACGTCCGAGCCGTTTGCCTGAGCGACTAGCCAAATGTGACCACCCCGCTCGGTGTATTTTGCGGCGTTATTGAGCAAGTTCGAGAACACTTGCGCCAGCCGGGTTTGGTCCACATCAACCAAGACCGGTTGACTTGGTAAGGCGACAGAAAGTGTATGGCCCATTTGCTCAATTAATGGCCGACTCGACTCAACCGCGATCGCAATGACGGTAGCCAGATTCACGCGTTCTTTTTGTAGGTTCAATTTGCCGCTGTTTACGCGGCTTACGTCCATCAAATCGTCCACGAGGCGAACCAAGTGATGGAGCTGTCGATCGATGATGCGGCTTGCCTCCTCCACCGCGTCGGGTGAGTAATTAGCGATGCTCATCAACTCGAGGCCGCTGCGAATAGGCGAGAGTGGATTTCGTAATTCGTGGGCGAGGGTGGCTAAGAATTCGTCCTTTCGCCGATCTGCCCGTTTGAGCTCTTCCAGTGCCAGGGTGTAATCCGTGATGTCCTGCACGGTCCCAATGATTTGGATGAGACCCTCAGTGTCTTCCACGCGACCGGTGAACTCTATCCATCGAATTTGTCCGCCGGGCCGAAGAATTCGGCATTGATAATTCAGTGGCACTTGAAACTGGATCGTGCGATCCAATGCATCATCGAATGATTCAAGGTCGTCGGGATGTAAAAAATTTGCCTTGAACTGCGCGGTCGTCACCGGTGGATCGGTGTGCGGTATGTCTAGTATCTGGCGCGGCCGATCATTTTCCCAAGCAACCTGGTCTATGTCCGGTCGCCAAGTCCATATTCCTAGTTCGGCGGCTTCGGTTGCCAACCGCAGACGGTCTTCACTTTCCCGCAGCGTTGCCTCCCATCGCTGGCGTTCGCTGAGGTCGTAGAAATAGCAAACGAAGCCAAATCGACCATCGGGCAGGTTAACGCGCTCGATCCGCCAGTCATACGCCTCGACTGCATCGGTATCGGATCGTCTTTGGGTGGTGCTGAGTGATGAATACGGGATGCCAGTCTCTAACGTATTTCGAAAGTGGGCGATCACTTCTGAGGCAAACGGCTCGGGCCAAATACATTGCACGACCTCGGCAAAATCCCGGCCCAATAGCGGATCGACGGATTCAAACGCCTTTTGTGCCCCCAAACTCACCTGTCGTAACCGGAAGTCGGCGTCAACGGCGTACACACCGAATGGATTGTTCTGGATGAGGGCGAAAAATGTATCGTGGTTCCGACGAAGCTGATCGACCGTATCCTTCCTGTCCGTCACATCGCGCGTGGTTCCAGCGACCGCTTCCACCTCTCCATCGGAGCCAATCACGGGGACAAAAATGTATTCATATTCCCGCCTTCCCGAGGTGCCAGTGTAGGGTACTTCGCCCCGGATCGGTTGTTTGCTTGCGCGAACTTGATCAATCTCGCGACAATGCATTTCGGCGTGCCAAGGTTCGTAACCGATTTCTAGAAACGATTTCCCAATCGCTCCATCGTAGCCACGTCCCCACATCTTGATCAGTGCGTCGTTCGCGTAGATAACCTTGTGATCGAGGCTAAAAACGTAAACAAAATCGGGGGTACTCGAAAGGATTGTTTCGTAGAGGCGACGCTGACGGTCGGATTCGGCGGCGAGGTGCGATAGCTCTTGCTCCGCGCGGTTCTGGTTGGTCACATCCATCGTGATGCCGTCAAACCGGATTGGTGTCCCGTCCTCAGCGTAAAAGGTTCACCCGATCGCCCGCACGCAGGTTTCGGCTCCGGTGAATGGGTGAAGCGTCCGAAATTCTGTATCGTAGGGAGTGCGATCGGTAATGCTCCGTTCAATGGCGTTACGAGTCGGTTCTCGGTCATTCGGGTGGATACGCTCGTAAAAGGTATCGATCGTTACGGGAGCATCGGGCGGTAAGCGGAAATGGGTTTTTACCAAATCATCCCATTGCAGCAGATTAAATGGCCAGTCACCATATCAAAACCCGACGCCGCTGCTTTCGCGGACGAAGGCGGCGCGCTCCTCACTGGCGCGAAGGGCAACCTCTGACTCTTTCTGATCTGTTGTGTCTAAGGAAATAATAATTACGCCGGAAAATTCACCGTCGAGATTTCGGTCCGGGATGATTCTTGTTAAATACCAACGATCACCGATCTGGACGTCGCGATGAACGGGGCAAAATTCGTCCCGTGCCCGGGCGACATCGTCTGGGAGGGCAAGATATTCCAGTCTCGGAGCAAGGATGTTGAGCGCTGACCCAATATCGGTCGGCAAGAGGTTGAAGAGTTTGGAGGCGGACAGGGTGAACCGCTGAATGAGTAACTCGCGGTCAGCGAACAAGGATGGGATCTCCATCGCATTCAGCTGATGCTGCAATTCAAGATTGAATCGCACTTATTCATCGATTTGCGTTTGCAGGGCCTGGGTGGGGGAGTCGGATAGCTGATTAATACCAGACTGATCGCCGGAATTCGCTGGCTGGCTCGCACCGAAATTACGGCTCGTATCCGGATGATTGTTCATTGTTTTAGCCCCGGAAAGAAAAAACAATATACCAAACCATCGGAAAAGTCGAAACAATATAGTTTCCACATTCAAGTAGGTTATGTTGAAGAATCCGAGTTGCTAAAGGGTGTTGCTGAAACCTGATATTCGCTAAGTAATTCAATAGTTCTTTTCACTCGACACAAAAAAGCTCCGATCCTTGCAAAATGACCGGGAATCATTCAACGTGTGAAACGATCTATGTATAAGTGCAACGAATATAGATCGATACCTTTCCGTTTGATGGTGCCGAAAGGGTCGCGAACACTGTCCTTCCCTAAACCGATTGCTTTTCGACGGTGATTTCCTTCCGCCTCGGCAAGGCGATCATAAGTGTTTCGTGAACGTTTGATCGCCGTGGTCTGCCCAAATGGACGATTCATCCGAGGTGTCGAAGACCACGAAGATGGTGACCGTCCGGCTGATGTTGCCCGCTACGCAACCACCAAATCTGGCAAGCTAACGCAACATGATCGGATGATCTGCTGCGCATCCATGATTACCCGTTTATCCGAACTCATGGTGCCATCGGCCGGGTGGGAAGTTGATACCAAATATTGGTTGGTTCAGCGGCCATCGCTCACGAGGCGGTTAGTGATCTTGCCGGAAAACGGTGACCAGAGTAGACCCGCGGCTGAAGCGGCAGGAGCGCAGGCGGTCAAGGTTATTCAAAAATAGCCAGCTGGGTTGGAATCGTTCACCGGAGTGCCCGAGGGAAATGCTGAGTTAAGGCTCTGACCTTGTAGCCGAAGGTTTACGGTTGGGGGCCACTTGGGACTGTATTCGTCACGGACCGGTCAGCGGCAAAACATGTTTTACGTGCTCGGAAGACCAAGCGACAATGCCTGATCTTGCCGAACGCGATCGACTAGTTTAAACGGCGACGCCATCGCGTTGCGCGATGAGCTGTTCCACCCGCAACGAGGAATCTTCCCACAGCTTCATCGCCTCCGCCAGCTGAACCTGAACTTCGCCGTGTTCTCGAGTCAGATTGAAGACGTTGGCGTCGGGAGATAGATTTGCCAACTCATTTTCAATCTCCTTCAAATTTTCTTCGCAGTCCGAAATGAGTCGTTCGGTGTCCGCGACGAGCTTTTGCACGCGCTGAATTTCCTTACTCAGTTCGCGCGGGGTAAGCCCGGGAGCCGCGGGTTCAACCGGTTTTTTCGCAACGGTTGGTTTGGGAGACGTCTTTGGCGTATCGCTCAGGATCTTCTTGGCGTCGATTTTGCCCGTCGAAGCCCAGCGGCGATACTCATCGTAGGTGCCTTCGTATTTTTGAACGCCATCTTTGCGGACGTCCAGAATGTGGTCTGCCACCAGTCGAAGCAGCCAGCGGTCGTGGCTAACCACGATCAGGGTTCCCTTAAACTCCTTGATGACTTGGCCCAAAGCCTCTCGGCTCGCCATATCCAGGTGGTTGGTGGGTTCGTCCAGCACCAGCAGGTTTGGGTTCAGGTGAGTCAACCGCGCAAGCATGAGCTTGTTCTTTTCGCCGCCGCTCATGGTCTTTATCGGTCGGTAAACATCGTCCCCAGTGATCAGGAAGCGGGCCAGCAAATCGCGGGCTTCGGCCGGTTTCAAGTCCAGGTCCCATATGAGGGCATCTAGCGGAGAATCATCGGGGTCCAGGTCGCTGGTGTCCTGGTCAAAGTAACCAGCAATGACGTTGCTTCCCAATTTCGCCATCCCGCCCAAAGAATCCAACCGACCCATCACGGTCTTCACCAAAGTCGATTTACCGGCTCCGTTCTCGCCAATCACGCCCCAGCGCTCGCCATTGCGGACAATCCAGTCGATGCTGGTCTTGAGGTCTTTTCCCGGATAGCCGATCGCCAGTCGGTCGGTCTCCACCACGATATCGCCCGACCGGGCGGCCGTGCCAAAGCCGCCTTTCATCTGCCGATCGCTTTTGGGAGCTTCCACCTTGCTCTCGATCAGTCGGTTCATCAGCTTTTGCCGACCCCGCGCCTGTGCTGTGCGCTGAGAGTTCATGAATCGCCGGACAAATTCGTCCATCTTGGCGATTTCCTGCTCTTGACGCTTCGCAACTTCGGCTAACCGAGCGTCTT
>CANFJD010000081.1 GCA_947447315.1 Fimbriimonadaceae bacterium | reverse complement strand
TCCTCATAGATTCTCCTTTCGCGCGATGATGCTCGCCGTGCACTTATAATACGACGCTTTCCGTTTCGGTCGGTGTGGCAAACGGTGATGATATACCGTCCATTGACCATTCCAATGGTGATTTCCCGAGCTTCCAGATCACTGTGATTGGGGTCGGTTACGGTGATAGCGAGTACGTCTTGGAATACTAGAGACGCCTCCTCCAAGCTGACGCCGTGCTTCGCGACGTTTGAGTCGGATTTTGCTGGATCCCACTCAAACTCCATCTGGCTACGGTACCTCAGTCCTTTGGGCCCTATCACCAGCCGTGGATGGGGGCGGGTGGGGTGGGGGCGAACTCGGATTCGGGGGCCGCGCAGGGGAGTGGGGATGGCTTGGCGAGTCCGCGGCGTTCGTAGTACTGCTGGTGGTACGCCTCGGCGGGCCAGAACCCTTCGATTCCTTCGACGGTGGTGGCGATGGTTTGCCCCGCTTCGCGACAACGTTGGATGGCGGCGTTGGCTAGCTGTTCCTGGTCGGCGGTGATGGCAAAGATCACGGAGCGGTACTGGCTGCCGGGTTTGGCGAATCCAGGCTCGTGGTTTTCAAAGAAGGTTTCGAGCAGGGTTTCGTAAGTGGTGAGGGTGGGGTCAAAGGCGATGAGGACGGTTTCAACTTGGCCGGTGTCTTTTCGGCAGACTCGATTGTAGGTCGGGTTGGGCAACTGTCCACCCGCGTAACCGACGGCGGTAGCGGTCACGCCGCGTTCATGCCGGAAAATCGCTTCCGGACTCCAGAAGCAGCCCATTCCGAACAGGGCAAGACCGGTCGTAGGCTCAAAGGTCAGTTTCATTGGGCATTAATCGTGCCAAGACGATCTCCCACGCATTCTTAAACGGTTGCATCGCCGCGATGTCGATATGCAACCTAACCAATGCGACTGATTCAACCCAAGGTTGGCAATAGTCATTCACGAATGGAGCCGGAACCAGATAAACGTCGGGTTGGGTGGAATGGTCGAAGGAGTCTCGTAGATCGACGAAGGCGAATAGAAGCTCGGGGTTGTCGATTTTCGCGCACTTATAGCCGAGAGGGAATTGCAGCTGGAATGGCACCTTTGCCGTTCCACGGTCCCTTGTACGAACAGCATTGTCGGTTGTCTTAACTTGGATGGCGACAGTTCGACTACCGTCTGAATTGCTAACCAGCACATCAACTCCGGTCGCTCCAGCACGTGGAAGCGCGGCAACTAGACCGAGACTCGACAACTTGTACACAACGAAGTGTTCACCGGCCGCCCCAGTTAGATTTGGCGAAACTCTCGACATCGTACGAGTTTGCCACGTGGTTGTCCTAAGATAGCTACGCAGCGACGACTTCAGCGGCCGGGACGAAAATACGGGCACCGAATGAGTTGGTAACTGCCACAGAGTCCCCGACGTTCGCCTGGCCAAGGTAAAACGCATCGGCGCAGAAGTCAATTCCGTGCGGCCACACGATGGATCTTCCGCCGTTTCCGACGCGAACCCGCTTGAAGAACCGCTCATCACGAAATTTCTCGAACACGCCACCGCGATTGATTACTTCAGTGAGGTCTGCCATTACCACCCGACCATCTTCAAATTCGATGACGATGCGAGCCGGCGAAAAAGCTATCACCCGGACGATTCGCTTTAGTAGGGGAGGGATCATTTTATTTTGTGGATCGGCAAGCCCGCCTGACCATTATTCCATTCTACGTTTAGCTGGTCTACGTGTGTTTCAGCCCATTCCAGTACCTTGGCTAACTCTGATCGGGACAACGAACCGGCCAGAACGCCGCCCCCAATTTGGATAATGGCTTCTTGGTCTCCCTTGATCGCGTGAAAGTGGGGAGGAGCATGATCGAGAAAGTACAGATAGATACTGACTCCATCAACAATAGCAATCCGGGGCATCTCCTCATTATCCAACCCATCTGTACCGTTGGGTGAGAAAAGCGGCGTCAAGCCGCCGCACTCCAAAGAGAACGCGGTTGATGGGAAAGCGGCGGCGAATCGCCGCACTCTACGGTTTTAGCCGACGCTGCCTTCTAGGCTCACTCCGAGTAGCTTTTGGGCTTCTACGGCGAACTCCATGGGTAACTCACGGAAGACGTCTTTGCAGAAGCCGCTTACGATCATGTTGACCGCGTCTTCCGTCGGGATTCCGCGTTGGTTACAGTAGAAGATTTGGTCTTCGCCGATCTTGGAGGTGGAGGCTTCGTGCTCGACCGTGGCGGTCGGGTTCTTCACCTCGATGTACGGGAAGGTGTGGGCGCCGCAGCGGTCGCCCATGAGCATGGAATCGCACTGGCTGTAGTTGCGAGCGCCATCGGCGCCGGCGTTGATTTTTACCAGGCCGCGGTAGGTGTTCTGGCCGTTGGCGGCGGAGATTCCCTTGGCGACGATGGTCGACTTAGTGCGCTTACCGATGTGGATCATCTTGGTGCCGGTATCGGCCTGTTGCTTGCCAGCGGTGAGGGCGACGCTGTAGAACTCGCCGACCGAATCGTCGCCCATGAGGATGACGCTGGGGTATTTCCAGGTGATGGCGCTACCGGTTTCGACCTGGGTCCAGGTGACTTTGCTGCGCTTGCCCATGGCCTTGGCTCGCTTGGTGACGAAGTTGTAGATTCCGCCGACGCCGGTCTTGGGATCGCCGGGGTACCAGTTTTGGACGGTGGAGTACTTGATGGTGGAGTCGTCGCCGACGGCCACGAGTTCGACCACGGCGGCGTGCAGCTGATTTTCATCGCGCATGGGGGCGGTGCAGCCTTCTAGATAGCTGACGTAGCCGCCTTCTTCGCAGATGATGAGGGTGCGCTCGAACTGGCCGGTATTTTCGGCGTTGATGCGGAAGTAAGTGGATAGCTCCATGGGGCAGCGGACGCCCTTGGGGATGTACACAAACGAGCCATCGCTGAAGACAGCGCTATTGAGCGTGGCGTAGTAGTTGTCGCTGTAGGGGACGACCGAGCCGAGGTACTTCTGGACCAGTTCCGGGTGCTCCTTGGTCGCTTCGGAGATGCTCATGAAGAGGATTCCGTGCTTCTTCAGCTCATCCTTGAAGGTAGTGGCGACGCTGACGGAGTCGAACACCGCGTCCACGGCGATCTTTGGCGTGGATCGGGCTTCGGCGGGACTGCTGGCGGCACCTTGAACGTTGAGGAGGACCTTTTGCTCCTCAATCGGAATGCCCAGTTTGGTGAAGACGCGGAGCATTTCCGGGTCGGCTTCGTCCAGTGAGTTGAGCACCGGCTTCATTTTGGGGGCCGAGTAGTAGGCGATGGATTGGAGGTCGGTCGGTTTGTAATCGACATTGGGCCACGTCGGCGGCTTCATGGTGAGGAAGTGCCGATAGGCCTTGAGTCGCCATTCCAGCATCCACTCCGGTTCTTGCTTCTTGGCACTAAGAGCGCGGACTACGTCTTCGTTGAGACCGGGGGCAAACTGGTCGGTCTCTAGGTCCACGCTCCAACCATGTTCGTATTCGCGGTTGGCAAATTGTTCTAGGAGGGCAGTGCTGGCATCTAATACTTGGTCGCTCATTTCAATCTTTCGCCGCGCCCACTCCCCGAATCGAGGACATCGCGCATTGAACTCTTTCTACGAAGATTGTGACAGAGAATCTTTACAGATTGGTGCAGATTGAATGTGACCATCGATTGCGCACAAAAATGGCTCCCGATCGTGACCAACCGGGAGCCGTGGGTGAGGTTCGTGTCTTAGAACTTCGGGGCGACGCTGAGGGCGAGCTGATCGACCTTGAACGTGTACGGAGCGGTACCGGCACGGTTGGGGCGAACAACGCGGACGAGGACGGAAACCTTTCCGTCGGCAGTGACGAAGGGTGATGCCTGCTGTTCCACTCGCTCAAACTTCGCGGGAATTTGTCCACCCGGGGTGGCTTGGAGCTGTTCCCAAGCCTTGGTGACGTTGTTCCAGAAGTAGTAGAAGACGGTGGCATCGGCCGGAGCGGCAAACTTGGCATTTACCTGCAACGATCCAACCGTGGTGGGATTCAGCGTGGTATTCCAGTCCACTCGCATCGAAGCGGCGAGACCGAGCCCAGGAGCGGGGGTGGAATCGACATTTGCGGTGATGCTGTCGAGGAGGTCAACCTGCGTGGTACCGCTGGTTGTGAGAGTTCCTTGACCGGCCAACACCGAGACAGCGGCGGCTTTCACCGGCTGAACGACGTCGGAGTAGTTGGTGACTTTGAAGGGGAAGACAACGGTCGCCCAGCGTCCATCGGCGCGTCCAACCATTCCGTAGGCCCAGAAGGTGACTTCATCTACGGGATCGATATCGAGGCCGAAATAGTCGCCCCATCGGTTATATCCACCAGAGCCGCCGTAGGGCGCAGGAGTGGTGGCCTGAACCACCGGGACGCCCATGGTGCCGACGGGATCGGTGGACTTTCGGCCCGTGATCATGAGATCGGCTTGGATGGCGGAACTGGTGCGGGTGAAGACGACGGCCATTTCTCCCCGCTTATTCTTAGCTACGGCGGGCATGTGGAAGTATTGCCCAGCACTGCTGGCTACGTTGCCCGATTGGGCTAGCGTGGGGGTCTTTGAACCGGCGGGCCAGCCATTGAGGTTGATGTCGTACCAGCGAGAGACCACCTTGGGGTCGCCGTTGATGGTGACACCGTGGGCGGAAACCAGGTTGCCATTTCGGTACAGAAGGTTAAAGAGGCGTCCGTCTAGGGCATCCAAGTTGTGACCGCCGGGCCCCGGAATCGGTCCCTGCGGGCCAGACATGGTGGGAACCTTGACGATGACCGACTTAGTGGAAGCGTTGGTAACCGACTGAACCTTCAGTTGATCACCCGAATCGACCGAAAGGGCGTAGAGCGCGGAGGTGTCGACCGACTTCGCGATTTTGACCGAAGCAGAGCCACGATCCTGAATGCTGCTGACGGTGGCGGTGCCGCCGGTGAGCAGGGAAGCCTTATTCACCACCACGCACTGGTTACCAAGCCAGCCGCCGGTAAATCCGAACATGTTGCCGCTAAAACCAACGTAGTCTTTGCTGACGCCGAAGCCAGGGTAGTCGAGCCAGTAATCGGTGCTGCCGTCGGTGATTTTGCTTTCGATGCGGTAGCGGTACCAGTTACCGTTGGGATCGCTGTCGTCGGAGACGGCGAGGAGCAACTTGCTCAGCTTGGATGCGTCGTCTTGTTCCAGGTAGAGAACGAAGAACCGCTTGGAGATAGGATCGTAAAGCGCTTTGGGGTCGAACTGGAAGCTGGTGGCACCCAGGCCCGCATAGAACTCTTGGCAAGGTTTGAGGAACGTGTTGGCGCCATCGGCCTTGCGGTAGAAGCCGAGCGAGCTGTTAACGACGCAGACAACCCACTGAGGGCCAACGGCCATGTCGCAGTCGGGCGGCGTCCAGCCGGTGAAACCGATGCTGGGGAAATTGCCCTGGAGCTTGGACACACGAGAATTGGGGATCATGCCGCCCGCCTTCAGGGGGTTCTTCGGATCTCCCTTTTCCCAGTTGAAGATCAGTTCGTTCTCGGGGCGTCGCGGCGGGATGCGGACAGAATTGTCGATGGCAGGCCGCAGCTTGGTGGTGTCAATCGGCGACCCGGGGTTCACCGTGAACGTTCGGCTGGCCTTGATTTCTGTCTGCGCCGTTGCCACGGTGGCAAGAGCGACGACTCCAAGGGTGCAGGCAATGGGCAAAAGTCTATTCACGTTCGATTATTCCTGATTCGAATTCGGGCGTCAGACCCAATATTCCATGTTCCAGTATCCGCCATTTTCGGCCCGATTTACACTGGAACCGGCTGATTGTATGTAACATGACGGACTTGAGGGTTCTTAAGCGCAAGAATCTCTATACCGACTGATAGACGACGCGAGATGCCCTAGATATTGTTCGGACAAAAGGCTATGAATTACACGTACCCGGAATTATCGAAGATGATTGACCACAGCTTGCTGCCTCCCACGCTCACCTGGGATCAGCTTGATGCGGGAATTGATCTGGCGTTGGCCTACGATGTGGCGAGCGTGTGCATCTTGCCGTACGCGTTGCCGCACTTGACGCGCCGACTGGCGGGATCGACCGTGAAGACGAGCTCCACGATCGGGTTTCCGCACGGAGGGCACACCACGGAGATTAAGGTGGCGGAAGCGCGGCAGGCAATTGACGACGGGTGCCAGGAACTGGACATGGTGGTGAACATTTCCAAAGTTCTGAGTGGGGATTGGGAGTTTGTGAAGATTGATATCGGTTCGGTGATCACGGTGGCGCATGACGCGGGCCAAAAAGTGAAGGTGATCTTTGAGAATGCCTACTTAAATGACGCGCAGAAGATTCAGCTTTGCGAGATCTGCGGTGAGTTGGAGGCGGATTGGGTGAAGACCAGCACGGGTTACGCGCCGAGTGGGGCAACGGTTGAGGACTTGAAGCTGATGCGGGCTCATTCGCCGGCGTCGGTGCAAGTGAAGGCGGCGGGCGGAGTACGTACTTTGAATACGTTGCTGGAAGTGCGGGCGCTGGGAGTAACCCGGTGCGGGGCGAGTGCCACGGCGGCAATGCTGGACGAAGCGCGGGCTCGGCTGGGATTGGATCCGATTGACGTGGCGAAGACGGTTGTAGCGGGTTACTGATCGTAACTACTGGGATTCGGCGAGTCGGGATTGCAACCGGCCGTGGGGTTTACAGATCCGCCATGGTTTTAGACCACTCGGGCTTTTCAATTACTCCCTTCGGCAACACCACTCGCGATCGGAATGCGGACGGGGTCTTGGTGAGGCTGATCATGCGTCCGCCTCGCTCCCAATCGCCGTATCCCGACCATCCGGTGACACGCCCATAGACCAGCTTGATTCCCTGAAGGTCGCCGATATAGTCGTTGACGTGGTCGTGGCCGCAGAACACGCCCTTGACTCGCCCCGAGGACCGGTACGCCTCAAACACTTCGCCCTTGTCGACGCCGCTCGCGACGCCTTCGCCCTGGCGTCCGATCGCTTTCTTCTCTTCGAAAACAGTCTTGTACTGGATCATGGGGATGTGCTGCATCACCAGAATGGGTTGGTTGTGGCCGAGGGACCGATCCGCTTCCATTTGCTCGGCAAACCACGCTATTTGGCCCGGTGAAACCACCTCGGGCACCGAAACGCCGCCGGTGTTGACCCCGAATAGGCTGGCGACGGGTTTTCGGTTGGAAGCCTTGATGTCGATTCGGAAGCAGTATTCTCGCGCGGTAAAGCTGCCTTGGTTGAACGTGCGGTAGCCGGTGGCGTGATTCTGGAAGCGGGCGTAATACTCGTCTAGCGTTAGATTGCGCGGCGCGTTGTCAGGCTGATCGTGATTACCAAAAACCACGCTCCACGGGGTTCCGAGGCTATTCATGAATCCGATTGCGGAGTGATCTACATACTCGGTGTCGTTATTAATGAAGTCGCCGGTGTGAAAGACGAGGTCTGGCGTGTTCTCATCTACCAAGGTGCGAATTAGTTTTCTCGTCACGGGGTCCGCTGCCACGTACTCTGGGTTTGGCTTGCCAAAGTGGGTGTCGCTAATCTGGAGGATGCGAACCTTCTCGGGCTCGGGCAGGATCAGTTCAAATCGATCGGTAGCGGTGCGGACGACTTGAGCTCTTGCGCGCGGAGATCGAGAAAAGGCCAGGGTTGGGAAAGCGATGGATGAAACTGCGGCCGAGCCGGCGACCAAGAACTCGCGTCGATTCACACAGGGAATCATGCTCTCGACGGATTAAATGGTCGTTAAACTTGCGGTGCTTGGTGGGTCGAACCGGAGCGCGGTGCTTTAGCCCGCAATTGGAACGGAAGGCTTTAGCCTTCCGAACCGGGGCCTGATTGCCAGACTCCGACAAGAGTGTCGGCGCTCCCAGAGGAAATGTAGGCGTGGATTGAAGCGGTGTCTCGGCGATTGACGTTAGAATACGGCGTATGTCGATTGACCCCAGTGTGATTGCGGCGCTTCGGGCGGCTCTCGTATCCGATCCCGAGAATATCGCGATGCGGTTGCACGTGGGGCAGTTGTTACTGGATGGGAACCAGGCGGCGGAGGCGCTGGCGGAGGCGGCCGAGGTGCTGAATCGGCAGCCGACTCACGGGGAAGGACTAAGACTGGCGGAGCAGAGTGCGGAGGCCGCGGGGGACGTGATCCGAGCGAGTGGCTACCGCCGTTTGCGCGAAGCGTTAGGGATGGCGAGTGCGCAGAACTTGATCGAGTCGTCGCTGGGAAGCGATGCAGAGCCGCCCTCTCGACCGGAGACGATGCGATTAACTCACCGGGGAGAAGAGGAGGAGACCGAGGAAGACTCCGGTGATTTGACGGGGCTGCGGGTGGTTACCAGCGATCTCACGTTGGCCCAAGTGGCGGGGATGAAGGACGTGAAGCAGCGGCTGGAGATGGCATTTTTGGCTCCCATGCGCAATCCCGATTTGCGGAAGCTCTACAAGAAATCGCTGAAGGGTGGGCTTCTGCTGTATGGTCCTCCAGGGTGCGGCAAGACGTTTTTGGCCCGGGCGATTGCGGGGGAATTGGGTTCTAAGTTCTTGAGTATTGGGCTGACCGACGTGGTGGATATGTACATCGGCGAATCGGAAAAGAATCTTCACCGGGTGTTTGAACTGGCGCGACGAAACAAGCCCTGCGTTTTGTTTATCGATGAGATTGATGCGTTGGGTCGGAAGCGGAGCCTGATGCGGAATAGCGGCGAGCGGAACGTGGTCAACCAGCTCTTGAGCGAGATGGACGGCGTGGAGGCGGACAACGAGGGCGTTTACGTGCTGGGAGCGACGAACCATCCTTGGGATGTGGATTCGGCGTTGCGGCGTCCGGGGCGGTTTGATCGGACGGTTTTGGTGTTGCCGCCGGATGCGCCGGCGCGGGCGCAGATTTTGCAGAGTGCAATGGAGGACCGACCGGTGAATCAATTGGATTACGCGAAGTTGGCGGACCAGGCCGAGGACTTTAGCGGAGCGGATTTGGTGCACTGGGCGGAGGCGGCGAGCGAGCAGGCGATGGCGGATTCGATCCGAAAGGGCACCGTGCGGAGTGTGGATATGGGCGACTTTAAGCAGGCGAAGAAGGACGTGAAGCCGAGCACGCGACCTTGGTTTGAGACAGCGAAGAACTTTGCCGTTTATGCGAATGAGGGCGGTACTTACGATGATTTGATCACGTATTTGAAGTCGCGGCGGTGGATGTAGGTGGATCCGCAAGAGGCGCTGATTAGGGCGCGGGCGTACCGGACGGCGGGGCGACCACGCGAGGCGCTGAACGAGGTTCGACGGGCTTTGGCGAGTGACCCCGAGGATCCCTATCTGCTCTTATACGCAGCTATTTGCGCATCGGGCCTGGACGAGTATGTGGATGCCCTGGGTTATGCCAAGAGTCTGATTGGGATTGCCCCGGATTGGGCGGCGGGCCATCACCAATTGGGGGTGATCTACTTGCAATTGAATCGGCCGAAGGAGGCGGAGGAGGCGATTCGGCACTCGATTGAGCTTGATCCGGAATCGGACGATGCTTGGGCGGCGCTGGCGATTGTGCTGATTCAGCGGCGGAAGCAGAAAGAAGCACTGGAGGCGGCGGATATGGCGCTTTCGATTGACGCGGATAACTCGGCGGCTTTGAACGCACGGGCGCAGGCACTGGGATTGCTGGGGCGAACC
>CANFJD010000080.1 GCA_947447315.1 Fimbriimonadaceae bacterium | reverse complement strand
GGGTTCAGCCGAGGCGGCAGAAGGGTTAGCGGCGTTTTTGGAAAAGCGTAAGCCGGGGTATGCGGTTTGAAGCGGCTGCTGATTGCCAACCGGGGGGAGATTGCAATTCGCATCGCGCGGACGGCTCGGAAGCGCGGCATTTATACCATTGGTTTGGCGGGGCCGGGAGACGAGAATAGTCACCACGCGAGGATTTTGGATGAGGTGCACGCGATTGACTCGTACATCAACCAGGAGGCCATTTTAGCGGTTGCGTCGTCGACCGGGGCCGAAGCGGTTCATCCCGGATATGGATTTCTGAGCGAGCGCGATACGTTTGCGGACGGGGTTCGGGATGCGGGGATGTTGTTTGTGGGACCGCCCGGAGAAGCAATGCGACGGTTGGGTAACAAGATCGCAGCCAAAGAATTGGCGACCGAAAGCGGAGTGCCGATTCTGCCGGGTTACTTCCGTCGGGATGCGACGGACGCGGAGCTACGTGAAGCTGCGATTGCCGCCGGATTTCCGGTTTTGCTAAAGGCGAGTGCGGGGGGAGGTGGTCGTGGCATGCGGGTGGTTCACGATCCGGACGAGTTTGACGCCCAACTACCGATAGCGAGGGACGAAGCGGCGCGAAGTTTTGGAGATGGGTCGATGATGGTGGAACGTTACGTGGCGTCGCCCCGGCACATTGAAACCCAGTTCTTGGCGGATGCCCACGGAAATGTGGCGGTGCTTTTCGAGCGGGAGTGTTCGATTCAACGACGCCATCAGAAGCTGATTGAAGAGGCGCCAGCCGCACGAGCGGGGTTTGATTGGGAGTCCATGCGGGCAGCAACGATTCGGCTCGTGAAGGCAGCGGGCTACGTGGGGGCGGGTACGGCTGAGTTCTTGGTGGATGCCACCACCGGGGAATTTTTCTTCTTGGAAGTAAATGCCCGTTTACAGGTGGAGCACCCGGTTACCGAGTTGATCACCGGCCTGGATTTGGTGGCTTGGCAGTTGCGTATCGCGGAAGGTGAAGCACTAGATTTGGCGCCAAGAATTTTCGATGGAGATCGGTCGGCGATCCGAGGGCGCGCGATCGAGGCAAGAATCATCGCCGAGGACCCATCGCGGAATTTTCTCCCCAGCACCGGGTTGATCAAGCGGTGGGTGCAGCCGAACCACCCGAACGTCCGGATAGACGCTGGTTTTGAGCAAGGAGATACGGTTTCGTCCTTCTATGATTCGATGGTGGCGAAGGTGATTGCGCACGGCGAGACGCGCCTGGATGCGATTGACGCCTTGGATGCTGCGTTGGCAGACTTTCACGTACTGGGTATTGCGACGAATATTGGGTTTATTCGGGACCTGTTGGCGGACATAGAGTTTCGGTCTGGAGACCTGGATACAGGATTCTTCGCCGGATTCTTAGAGCGGCGGCCAGAGCGTGAGATTCCGCTGCAACTGGGCGATCTGGTCCGATTTTCTACGGCAGGGGGCGGAGTTTCGCCGGAACCGGAGAGGTTAGGAAGCCCGTGGGAAACGGCAGATGGTTGGCGAGGGACGCGGAGCCGTCATCCGTAGCAGAAGCTTAGGGTTGGTGTTTGCCGGCGTTTGCCTAGTTGGGTGTCAGCCGTCCGGGTGGCAGCGATCGGAGCGGGATCCCTTCCGAATCGCGTTTTGGTACTGGTCTTCTCCGTTGCAGTTTTCCGACGATGAGATTTCTCAACTCAAGCGATTAGAAACGGATCGGATGCTGGTACGGGCATTCACCGTGAGTTACGACGGAGAGAAAGTGGTTCCGATTCTCGGACAACGGTTTGTGGAAAGCAAAGGGGCACCGCCGCTGGTACTCGTGGCGAATTTGGACGCGGGGATGGTGAGGCATTTTCGGGAAGCGAATGCGGAGGATCTGCGCAAGAACGTGATTTCAGAGTTTTCTGCTCGCCAAAAGCGGGCGGAGTCGGCGGGATTCAAGGTGATTGGTTGGCAATTGGATTTTGATGTGCCCACTTCTCAACTGGGAAAGTATGCCGCGTTACTGAAAGAGGTGCGGCGGGAGTGCCGCGGAGAACTGTCGATCTCAGGGTTGCAGACCTGGATGACGGCATCGTCATTGAAAGGGGTCTTGGAACCGCTCGACGCCTGGTACCCGCAGTTTTATGAGGGGGATTTGCCGAATTCACCCGCCGACCAGAGGACGCTTTCAAATTTGAGCGAAAAGGCTGCGAGAATTCGAGAATATGGAAAGCCGTTTTGGATCGGGGTGGCGGCGTATGGTTCAACACTCGCGTTCGACCCGTCGAAAAAGCGGATGGGGGTGGTGAGAGGAATCTCCCTGCCAGATGCGAAAGACCGCTACGGATCGGCAACTGAGTGGACCTCGACGACGGGCGAGGCCGGAGCGTATTTACGAGTTAACCGAGGGTCGAGGGAAGGGTGGTATTTACGCTATTCGGTCCCGACTTTTGCCTCGCTGAAACAAGACTTGGAATTGGCTCGGACGGTGGGGGCGCGGGGAGCGGCCCTGTTTCGATATCCCGCGAATGGAGATCCAACGGCGGTGCCATTGGCAACCGTGGCGGCGGTTTGGCGCAATGAAACTCCTCACGTTGAACTTCGGGTGACGAAAGCGACAGAGCAACGCCCCGTTTTCGATTACATTGAGCAACCGAACGGCGAAGCGGTTGAATCGAAAAGTCCGACCATGCGTCTAACGCTGCAGGTGACGAATACGGGAAACGTCGAATCGGGACCGGTGACGATTTCGGTGGAAGGGGCGCATTTCGCGGATTTGGTGAATGGGGGAGATTTCCCTAGATCTGACCAGCGAAACTCATTCAAAACGGCAGGAATGGTGCCGGGAAGAACGTCGAATTTTGGGCCCATCGTTACGGACCGGGGTCGATCTTTGAAAATCACGGTGAGTTATTTGGACGCAGCAGGTAAACCGGAGAAAGTGGTGTTGAATTGAAGCGAGGTAGTTGGTGGCTGGCAGGGGCGGTTTTGGTGGCGGTTGGGTGGGCCTGCTCAGGAGAGATCACGGATACGATCTACTTCAATGATCCGGCGGTCGATTTTGGATCGCCTCCATCACCGCTGACCGTGGATTATTGGGGGGAATACACGACGCGAGAGCCGGTCCGGCGAGCAGGATATTCCGACCGAGACTACGAGCGCCGCTATCAGATGGAGGAGTCTGCTGACGCACTGGCGAAGGCAGCCCTCGCGGCAATCCAGGCGCGGCAATTGACGAAACTCCAGAAATTGACCGAAGAAGAACTGGCGCTTCGATCGCAGCTTCCCGATGCACCTGGAATCGACACCCTGCGCGATCGGAAACTAGCGCTCGCAGTGCCGGCGGGGCCGGGTCTGTGGGAATATCTGGCAGCGCGGTCGAATCCAAAATCCACCGAAGCTTTGGCCCAGCTGGCGAAGGTGCCAACCGGCCCCTATTCGCCGTTCGTCACCTACTATCGAGGAGAACTAAACGATTCGGCGGCGGAGTTTGAGCGGGTTGCGAAGAATCCCGGACCCTTGCAAGGGCGAGCGACGATTATGGTGGCGCGCCAATTAGTCGATGATGCGTATCCGGGAGGCAAACCGGCCGCGGGGACGGCCGCGGCGACGGGACGGGCACGCGCATATATCAATACCATCCTGAAAACGCCGGACTATGCCCGCTATCGATGGAGCGCGCGGGGGCTGCTGGCGAGGATTGACTTTGCCGAACGGCGATTTGGGAAGGCTGCGGTGCAGTATCTGGATCTCATCCAGACCGCCAAGACCCCGGCAGAGGAGCTTTCGGCGACTAGTTCGTTGCGATTAACCTTGGCCCGTATAACGCCGAAGGACGGAGCATTCATTCACGATTCAATTCTAAGTAGACCCGGCCTTTTTGAGCCGTATGCGGAGTACCGAATTTATCACTCGTGGTCTGAGGGCAATGACGGCGTTTCAAAGCGGAACGGTGATTTGGCGGGGGTGGCGCGGTTTGGTCGCGAAGTTCTGGCTAAGAATCCAACGGCAAAAATTGCTGGCGGCATAAAGGCGAGGCTGGGAGAGATTGCTTACCAAAGCGGAGATTTTTCGACGGCCCAAATGCTGGCCGACTCGGTGCTGAAAGATGGCGAATCGGATCGTAGAGATCTTGCGCGTTACCTAGCGGCGGGCGCCCGATATCGGCAGAAGGCTTATCGAAGTGCCCTGGAAGTCCTCAATTCCGGTGCCAGCGATTTATCCAATAGCTATTTGTTGGCTCCGGCGAATGAGCTCAAGGCAGTTTGTTCTCAGTCGCTGGGAGATTTTGCCGGCGCGTTGGATTCCTACCGGACCTTGAAGTACCAACGAGATGTTGCGTACCTCGTGGATGTTCGAATGTCCATCGAACAGCTTCGATCCTATATTCAGCAGCGTCCAAACGATCCTGAGCGGGATAAATGGATTGTTTCTCTAGGATATCGCTTGCTGCGAAAAGATGATCTCACAGCAGCGAAGGCGGAGTTTGGCAAATTGGATGATGCCCGTCGCCGGGCGCTCGTTAAGGCGGGTAGCACGGATTATCGTTGGGAAGAGGTCCCGGGTGTGGATGTGATCCCCGACCCACTGGTAACGGTTCGCGAATTGCAAGAATTGCGCGCAAATGCGACCGACGCCGACGGCCTGTACGCGTTAGCCTCGTACTACTACAACCATCGAAACTTATTACTTTATAACGCCGCGGTTTGGGATGGAGCCCGGCAGGTATTGGTGCAACTAAATCCTGCGGTAAGTACGCGGGATGACCGCCTGGCGGTTCGGGAACATACGTACGAGCACGAGGCAATCTATCGAGCGCGCTCTATCTGTTTGGAACTCGTGAAACGGTATCCGGAGTCTCCCACGGGTTCCAAGGCACTTTACCGGGCGGCAACGGCTTCGCGACGGCTAGCGGATTTTAACAACTGGTGGCGGGTCAACGGCAATACGGCGACCATGTATGATTCGGCAATCGCGCTCATGGAGCGCAGCGCGGCGGAGTATCCGAACGAGCCACTGGCGGCTCGCGCCCGGAAATACGCCAAGGCATTTGCCGACGAAAAGGCAGGCAATCTCATGAATGCGGCCTTTCAAAAGCCTAACTCCGATTTCACCGAATCGGAGTAATCGGAATATCGCGCATTTGGGCGGAAGTTACTTCGGGAAGGGTGTCGTTGATAAACGCCCCCATTCCGGCTTCGCTGCCGGCTAGATACTTAAGCTTGTTGGCGGTTCGGTACGGCGGATAAAACTCCACGTGAAACCAAGCAAAGTCATAGCCCGGGATGGATGGTTGCTGGTGGATGGCCATCACGTATGGCATCGAAAAGCCGAATAAGCCATCGTACTGGCGGGTTACGGCAAGGAGCGCTTCGGCCAGCTCGTCCAGATCGGCATCGTTCATTTGGGCGAGCGATGGAATGTGGGTTTTGGGCGTAACGTAGACCTCGAATGGATACCGCGCGAAGAACGGGATAAAGGCCGCGAATCGATCATTTTCGAAGATAAAATTGCCGGCAGATTCCGCAAGAACATGCTCCATCAGCGGCCGACCCGTGCGGATAAAGTGCTCTCGCTCATTCTCCAGCTCCGTTCGGGCAATAGGCGGAATAAAGGGATACGCGTAGATTTGGCCGTGCGGATGGAAAAGGGTTACGCCGATTTCTTTGCCTTTGTTTTCGAAGAGGAAAACGTACTCCACCTCCGGGCGGGAAGACAGATCTACGAAGCGATCCCGCCAGACCCGCATGAGCTTCCGGGCCTGAACGAACGGTAAGGTCGCGAAGGTGGACTCTAACACCTGAGAATAACAGACCACTTCGCAGGCACCGTGGCTGGGGCGTACGGGCAGGAGCTCAGTTCCCGGAACGGCAGGATCGGGAGCGTCGACCCGTAAGGATGGAAACTTATTCTCGAACACGACGACGTCGTATTCGGGGAATGGAATCTCGGTGGGGAAACCGCCCGGTTTCGTGGGCGCGAGGGGATTGTAGTCTGCGGGAGGAAAGAATGTCCGATCTTGACGATGGGTGGCGGTAATCACCCATTGATCGAGGAAGGGATGGCGACGTAGCTCGGACATCGGCGATAGTTTAAACCAATCTACAGCCGAGGAACCGTTCAACGATCGCCGAAGATTTCTGAATCATTCCCGCAAATTTTTGCCCTATCTATACGTGGGATACGTGGCGGTAGCAGTTATGGGGCTGCTGTTAGGAATGCTGGGTGGCGGCGGCGGCATACTGACGGTTCCGATCCTGGTGGGATTTTTCGGTTTGACGGCAACCCATGCCACTGGCTCCTCACTTCTAGTAGTGGGCACCACCAGTTTGGTAGGGGCCACCAAAGGAATTCTGGATGGATTAGTGAATGTTCGGATCGCCGTTTCGGTGGCCATCCCATCGATGTTGGGCGGAATGTTTTCGCGGGCGGTTCTGATTAAGCAGATTCCGGACGAGGTAGGTGCGCTGCACCGCGATGAAGTCCTGTTACTGGCCTTTGCTTGCTTGATGGTGATTGTCGGAGTGCGTTTCTTGTCCAAGCCGCCTACTGGTAAGTCGTCGGAGATTCGTCCGTTGACTTGGCGCGTGCCGCTATTCGGACTCTTTACGGGTTTGATCAGCGGTCTTTTAGGGGCAGGCGGAGGATTCCTGATTCTCCCGCTGCTAACCTTGTACGTTGGCTTGGAGATGAAGCCCGCGGTGGCCACCTCTTTATTGGTGATCAGCATCCAGTCGTTGGGAGCGTTCTTGCCGGAATTAGCGAAGCCACTTCCTTGGTCGGTGCTCGGCCCGGTGGTTGCCATTTCGGTCTCGGGAATGCTGATCGGGCTGTTACTCAGAGATCGGGCTCCTCGGCAAGCCTTACAGGTTGGCTTTACGGTGCTGGTTTTTTCCGTGGCTATCTGGCTATTTGCCCGAGTGGGGTGGGGGCATTTCCATCCAGCTCCATTCCTCCACTAGCTTTTAGGCTAGACCTGTCCGAGAGATTCCATATAGAGTTGATGAGAGATCATAAGTAATTGAGGTTGCAGACATGATTATTCGAAATTTTTACGACGATTCCCTTGCCCAAGCAAGTTACCTTGTGGCCTGTGGAGCGACCGGTGAAGCGGCGATTATCGATCCGCTTCGGGAGATCGAGCCGTATCTGCAGGCGGCGAAAAAGCTGGGGCTCCGCATAACGGTGGCAATTGAGACCCACATTCACGCTGATTTTCTGTCGGGAACGCGTGAGCTCTCGGCGCGGACGGGGGCGTTCATGTATCTATCTGGTGAAGGTGGCGCGGACTGGCAATACGACTTTGCCGGAGATCCCAAAGCGTGTCCGTTGCGTGACGGCGATGTCGTAAAGTTAGGCAACCTGAGCCTGAAGGCGATACACACCCCGGGACATACGCCCGAACATATGGCCTATCTGCTGACCGATCATCCGTTGAGTGAACAGCCTCATTCGTTATTCTCGGGCGATTTCGTGTTTGTGGGCGACGTGGGGCGTCCGGATTTGTTGGAGCGGGTGGCTAATTTCAAGGGCACCATGGAGAAGGGCGCCCGAGATTTATTTCATTCGTTGCAGAAGCTGAACGATCTCTCCGATTCTCTATTGGTGTGGCCCGGACACGGTGCTGGTTCCGCATGTGGGAAATCGTTAGGAGGGAGTCCGGTGACGACGCTTGGCTACGAAAGGGCGACGAACTGGGCGCTCCGCGCCGCTTCGGAAGCGGACTTCATGGCGGAGGTGTTGGCGGGGCAGCCGGAACCTCCGCGATACTTTAAGGAGATGAAGGTCAGAAACAAATTGGGGCCGGTTGTTTTGGGAGCGATGCCGCGTGTCCCGGAGATTTCTGAACCGGTCGGAGTGATCGTCGATATCCGGTCGGCGGCGGCGATCCGTGCGGGGTATGTGCCCGATTCGATCGCGATTCCGGCAGGGCTTGCCCTTACCACCTGGGCCGGATGGTTGCTTGAGTACGACGAACCAGTGACTCTGATTGCTGAAGATCAGGCCGTGGCTGACGCCGCGGCCCGGGACTTCGCGCTAATTGGGCTCGATTCCATCCAAGGATGGATGAAGGCACCCGTGTCTCTGGAGCAGGTTGAGACCATAGCATGTAAGTTCATCCCGGAAGAGGCATTTGTCTTGGATGTGCGCGGTTTGACCGAGTACCGCGCGGCACATATGGCCAGTTCGGTTCACATTCCGCTGGGTTACCTTGCTGCGCGTCAGGACGAGATCCCGCGGGATCGACCGATCTTTGTGCATTGTGCTTCGGGCATGAGATCCTTGATCGGGGCAAGTCTCCTCCGGCGTGCGGGGATTGAGAATGTAACGGAAATTGATGGCGGTCTTTCGGGAGTGGCGGTGAATTGCCCTCAGCTGCTCGCAGCATAGAATTGGAATCGCTGCCAGCTGAAGAATTAGTCAGAAAAGAATCATAATTCTGCATTCTTGATGTTCTCTTAACATTCGAGCCTGACACTTCTTAACATTCGCTCTTAAAGTTAAAGGGCGGTGTGTGCATCATGAAAAAAGCATTTACTCTGATTGAACTTCTGGTGGTCATCGCGATCATCGCCATCCTCGCCGCGATTCTGTTCCCGGTATTTGCACAGGCGAAGGAAGCGGCAAAGAAGACGTCCTGTCTCAGCAACGCCAAGAACATCGGCACCGCCCTATTCTTGTATGCCGGTGACAACGACGATACGCTGTGTCAGACCAGCTGGGAGCAGTCGTCTTTGACGCCGAACCCGAGCAACCCGAACAACTATCAGGTGCACTGGACCTACTTGATGCAGCCTTACATCAAGAGCTTCGACATTTTCCTTTGCCAATCGGACAGCACCCCGGTCACCCCTAAGGTTGCTTGCGCCAACGGAATTGCCGATTTCGGTAAGTACCCACAGACTTGCGACTGGCAGGCTCCTAAGTACAGCTACATTCCGAACTACAACCTGATTCCAGCGCACGACTGGGTTCCGGTCAGCATGACGGTTCTCCCGAGCCCGGCCGACACGATCACCATCGCCGAGCGACGAAACAAGTTGGACACTCCGGGTATCTCGGCCGCCAACGCAACGATCGGTAAGCACAAGGGTGTCAGCGGATTCAACCCGTCGCAGCCTTGCCCCGGTTCGGTTCTCGTCTCGGGATCGCCGTCGGGCCTTCAGTACGCCTACTGGACGCCGGAGCAGGCTCGCGTTCTGCCGACCACGGCTGCAAACGATAAGAAGGACATCGTCCGCGTTCAGTGGGATCGCCACACGGGTGGTGCTAACTACGCTTACGCAGACGGTCACGCGAAGTACCAGAAGCTAGAGCAGACTCTGAACCCTGAAAAGTACGGTTACGGCGAAAAGTTCTACCCGGGCTACGCCGCCTACAACACCGCTCCTTGCTCCAACTAATTAGCAAGTGATACGGTAAGCACGCCGGCAACCTTTGGTTGTCGGCGTGCTTTTTTCTACTGTTATCCCTGATTCGGTCCCACAAAAAGCGCTCCTGCCAATCCAAATGATCATCAGCACCCTCGCCCTTTCTCTATTCGCCATGCGGCCGATTTTCTCAGAACCAAAGCCGGTGCTGACGTTTGCTTTTTTTGGTTGCAACCGAATCGATGGCGGGGACGTTACGCCCCAAAATCCTAGTACGGCGAACGTTCCTCAGCTCATTCAGAACCTAAAGGATGTGGCATCGTTGAAGCCGAACTACTTATTTGTGGGAGGTGACCTGGTCATGAACTATGCGGATGACAAGGGAGAGACTCTCAATCGTCAGGTGGAGGCTTGGTACTCATTGGTAAAGACGGTGCCGATGGGAGGCACGGACCTGATTGCCATCCCCGGGAATCACGAGACCAATCGGAAAGTAGGGGATGCCAAGTTGACGAATCCATACACGGTAGCGGTGT
>CANFJD010000079.1 GCA_947447315.1 Fimbriimonadaceae bacterium | reverse complement strand
TACTTTGTTGGGAGCAACGGGTTGGATCGCGGGAATTGGCCTCGCTTTCCCGGATGAAAATCAGCGACTATGGGACCTGATGATGGCCGGGAAGTGGGAAGAAGCGCGGACGCTATACCGCTGGTATACGCCCTTGCTGCATTTGGACGTGGGACGCAAGTTTGTCCAGAACATCAAGTTAGCCATTCAAGAAGTTGGGCTGGGATCCGAAAATGTACGGTTGCCGCGCCTACCGCTTTCGGGCGAAGAGAGAGAACGCGTGCTTAAGATCATTCACACCGGCATCGAAAATCGTCCGTCCGCTTAACCCGATGACGACGACCATCTCTGTCATCGACTCGCACACGGGAGGCGAACCCACTCGGGTGGTCGTTGGAGGCTTTCCCGCGCTAACGGGGGCGTCGATGAGTGAGCAGCGAGACCATTTCGCCCGCGAATTTGACCATTTGCGAACCGGAATCGTTCGGGAACCAAGAGGCTCGGACGTTTGGGTAGGGGCCCTCTTAGACGAACCTACCCAACCGTCGGCGGACGTAAGCGTGATCTTTTTTAACGATGCGGGCTACCTTGGCATGTGTGGTCACGGGACAATCGGTCTGTTGGAAACGCTCCACTATCTGGACCGATTGCCAAATGGAGAAGTGAAGCTGGAGACACCAGCCGGGATCGTGCAGGCTCACCGTGACGGTACCGGCATGGTGACCTTGCAGAATGTAAGCAGCTTTCTTCACCTTCGAGATCTAACGGTAGTCACCGCCGACGGCACGTTTACGGGAGATATCGCCTACGGCGGCAATTGGTTCTTCTTGGTTTACGACCAGCCATTCTCGCTTGTGGTGCGCGATCAGGAACGGTTGATGGCGATTACAAAAGCGATCCGCACGGAATTGGCGGCACAAGGCATCACTGGACCAAATGGTGAGGCGGTGGACCACGTTGAACTGTTTTCCGAGCCGGAGAATGCCAGTTCTCACAGTCGAAATTTTGTTTTGTGCCCGGGAAACGCGTATGATCGAAGCCCGTGCGGAACCGGAACCAGCGCGAAGCTGGCGGCTCTCTACACCCGGGGTGAGTTGGCGGAAGGAGAGATCTACGTTCAAGAAAGCGTGACGGGTAGCCAGTTTGAAGGCTCGGTGCGGATTGTGGACGGCGCGATTATCCCCACGATACGCGGTCGCGCTTTCATAACCGGGGAGGCAAAACTCATCTTCCAATCTGACGATCCATTGCGGTGGGGGATCCTAGAATGAGTTCGGTGGTTGTGGTCGGCGGCGGCATTATCGGGCTTTGCACCGCCTATGAACTTTGTCGACAAGGGGTTTCGGTGACGGTTCTAAACGCCGGTTCACCGACGGAAGGCTGTAGCATTGGCAACGCGGGAATGATTGTTCCCAGTCACTTTGCGCCGATGGCATCGCCCGGGATGGTGAAACTTGGGCTTAAGATGATTACGGATCCGCGGAGTCCCTTCGGATTTTTGGAGCCGTGGGACCCAGCCGTAGCGGCCTGGAGTTATCACTTCCTTAAGAACGCGAATAACAAACATGTCCACCGGACGCAGGGGCTTATCTGCGCCCTTAACCGCGCGAGTAAAGCTCTGTATCAGGAGTACCAAACGGAATTAGCGGGCGAGTTTGGGTTGAATACCGACGGTCTGCTGATGATCTGCCGTACCTTTGAGGCGTTAGAACACGAGGCGGCGGTGATGAAAGACGCGACCGAACTAGGGCTCAAAACGGCGCTCCTTTCTCGGGACGAAACGCAGGCTCTGTATCCCGAAGTAGAGGTATCCAGCGTGGGATCCGTGCATTTTCTAGACGATGCTCAGTTGTCACCGGCTGCCCTGATTCCCGCGTTGCGGGCGGCGATTTTGCAGCGCGGCGGGGTGATTCACGATCACCACCGGGTTGAGCGCATCACCCGCCACGGTCGGAAAATTGTAAGCGTGGCAACGGACGCAGGCGAAAGTTTTTCTGGGGACGAGTTTGTGCTGGCGACGGGAGCTTGGACCGGAGCGTTGGCGGCAAAATTGGGGCTGAACGTCCCCATTCTGGCGGGGAAGGGTTATGGGTTCACTTTGGAGAGACCCCGGCTAGGAGTCGCGGCGATTTTGACGGAGGACCGCGTAGCGGTGTCCCCAATGCTGAACGGGATGCGGGTGACCGGCACGATGGAGATTGGTCGCGTATCGTCGGGCATCAACCGTCGCCGATTGGAGGGAATCTACGCGGCACTTCCCCGCTACTTCCCCGGCCTCACCGAGGATGTTGCCTCGGTTGCGGGATCGGGCAGCAATGGAATCTGGCAGGGGTCGCGCCCATGTGCGGCAGACGGCTTACCCGTGATGGGCCGGCCTCGAAAGTATGAAAACTTGACTCTGGCATCCGGTCACGGAATGATGGGATTGAGCCTAGGACCAATTTCCGGGCGGCTGGCGGCGCAAGCAGTTACCGGCCAAACTCCCGAAATTTCCTTGGACTTGATGCACCCAGACCGCTTCAACTAACGCATAATCCAGCGGTGAAATCGAATCTATCTGGGGCAAATTACATTGCTGGGTCACCCTCAACCCGCGGAACCGAATACTTCTTCGGTCTCAACGCCACGACAGGTGAACCCATGGAAACCCGATACGCCGAAGCAACCCCGGAAGAGATTCACGCGGCAGTCTTCGCTGCGGGGCATGCGCCAGCCCTCTCGGCTCCGCAACGAGCCGACCTGCTGGATGCGATTGCGGACGAAATTGAAGCTATTGGCGACGATTTAACAGAAATTGCCGGTCAGGAAACGGCACTGCCGGCGGGCCGGTTAAATGGTGAACGCGGAAGGACTACCAGCCAATTGCGGTTGTTTGCCACCAGCCTTCGGGACGGATTCGCACAGGATGAGATTGTCGATGTGGCCTTGCCCGAGCGGCAGCCCGCTCCTCGCCCCGAAATACGACGCCGGTTGGTTCCGATCGGCCCCGTAGCAGTATTTGGGGCCAGCAATTTTCCTTTGGCATTTTCCGTTGCCGGGGGAGATACGGCGAGTGCGCTGGCGGCTGGGTGTCCGGTGGTGGTGAAGGCACATCCGCTTCACCCGGGCACCAGCGAATTGGTGGCTCAGGCCATTTACCGAGCCATGGACCGCACGGGAACGGACCCACGTTGGTTCAGCCTGCTCCACGGCTCCGTAGAAGTTGGGACGAAATTAGTAGAGCAGCCAGGACTGAAGGCGGTTGCCTTTACGGGGTCTCACCGGGCCGGTCGAGCGCTGTTTGATCTGGCGAACCGGCGGTCGCAACCCATTCCGGTTTTTGCCGAAATGGGCAGTGTTAACCCCCTGTTCGTGTTGCCAGGCGCGCTAGGGGAACGCGGCGAGACGCTGGCCGCGGGATACGCCGAATCGCTGCTGATGGGCGTTGGCCAGTTTTGCACGAACCCAGGCGTCGTGATCGGCATCGACTCGCCAGAGTTTTCTGCGTTCCAAGCTGATGTTGCAGCGAGGTTAGATGCGGCTCCCATCGGGACCATGCTGTCGTCGGGTATCTCCGCCAACTTCAACGCGGTTGCGGACCAGATTGCGGAGAAGGTGACCGGTATGACTCATCGTACGGAACCACAATCTCCCAGCTTGTTTGCCACATCGGCGCGGGAATTCATCGATCATGCGGAATTGCGTGAGGAATGCTTCGGTCCGGCGGCAATTGCCGTGACGGCGGCGGATGCGGATGAATTAATGGCGGTGGTTGCCGCATTGGATGGTCAGCTAACGGGAACGATTCATCTTGCCGATGCGGATTCTGCGATTGCCTCTCCGTTGGCCGTCGCATTAGGACGCAAGGTTGGACGGTTGGTGTTCAATGGTTTTCCAACGGGAGTTGAAGTTGGGCATGCGATGCAACACGGGGGACCCTATCCGGCAACAACAGATAGCCGTTTCACCAGTGTGGGCACCCAGGCAATTTTCCGCTTCCTCAGACCGCTAGCCATTCAGAACGCTCCGGCTGGACTCGATTTATCGCTTTAAGGACACCGACGGGAATTAATCCGTCGGCTGGGCGGGTAAGTTTTCTCTATGTCGGGTTCGTTGGTGCGTTCCTTCGCGATTTCGTGCCTTTTTGTCTCCTCCTTTGTCGGTTTGCCCTCCTTGGCAGCCGACAAAAAGCCGCTGGATCACTCCGTTTACGATAGTTGGCGCTCGCTGACCAACACGGCGTTTAGCAACGATGGCAAGTACTTTGCCTACGTTTATCGCCCCCAAGAAGGCGACTCTGTGGGAGAGATTCGGACCGTTTCGGACGGGAAAACGATCTCGCTCCCTCGGGTATCGACTTGGCAGTTCACAGCGGATAGTCGTTATCTGCTAGCGACGCAAGTGCCGCCGTTTTTGGACGCACGCAAGGCGCGTCGAGACAAGGTGAAGCCCGACGATCAACCGAAGAACAATCTGGTGATCGTTGACTTGGCAGCGCAGAAGACCACCGTGATTGAGCGGGTGGCTCAGTGGCAGTTGGGGGCCGAAGGATCTGATTTCTTCCTGTACAAGCCAGAACCAGCAAAGGAAGTTCCGAAGACGACGGACAGTAAACCGGGGGAAACCAAGCCAGCGGAACCAAAGCCACCGGCAGCGGCGGCCGCAGCGGAGGTTAAGACTCCGGCCAAGAAAGACGAGGTTAAGAAGAAATCTGACCATAAGGCCGGGCAGACTTTGGTTCTCCGAAACTTAGCAACCGGGGCCGAAACTAAGATTGAGAATGTGGTTTCCGCGACTCCGACGACAAACTCCAAGCAGTTTGCGCTCTCACTATCCACGACCGATGGAAAGGGAGATGGCGTTGCCATCTTGGACGCAGCCACCTGCAAATCTACGCCAGTTGTCACGGGACTGGGCCACTACACTCGTTTGACATGGAATAAGCCCGGTACGGCCCTGGTTTTCTCTACCGATAAGGACGACTACGCCGCCAAGAAGCCAGCTCCGAGCTATTACTTGTACCAGGGTGGGAAAGCCGCCAAGATTGAAGTGCCAAAGAACGATTACGGGTTTGCCACGACCGATTTTGGTGGGTTTTCGTTTTCTGATAGCGGTAAGTATTTGAGCTACCCGGTGGCACCGAAGCCCGTGGAAGACAAGGAGGTACCGGATGACGAAAAAGTGAGCGTCGACATTTGGAACTATAAGGACGGCAAGCTTCAGCCCCAACAACTCTTGGAGCAGAAAGCGGACCGCGAACGCAGTTTCGACGTTCGGCGGGATCTGACCACCGGCAACCAGACGTTGCTGGAAACTCCACGATTCCCGTCGGTCCAGGTTACGAACAAGGGCGACGGATCGCTCGCGATCATTCGCGACAGTGATCCTTACGAGCAGCTTGCCAGCTGGGACGGAGATTACGAAGACATCTACCTTCGTGACCTGAACACGCAGAAGCAGATCCAGATTGCAATGCGATTGCGCGGGCAAGTGGCAGTGAGTCCGACCGGCAAGCGAGTGGTGGTTTTCGACGGATTTGCGAAGTCGATGAAAGTTGTGAACCCGTCTAACGGCGAGGCCAAAGACGTGACTTCCCTCTTCAACGTCTCGCTTTTTGACGAGCTAGATGACCATCCCGATGCGGTTTCTAGCTACGGGGTCGCCGGTTGGTCGGCCGACGAGAATATAGCGTACGTTCTAGATCGATACGATATCTGGTCGCTGGATTTGAACCAGATGAAGGCCAAGCGCATTACTTTCGGACGGGAGCAGAATCGGACTTATCGTGACCTGGCCCTTGATTCCGATAACCCGAACACGATCAAATTGAACGACCTTTGGCTTACGGGACTGGACGAACAGACGAAGGACGCGGCGATTTATCACTCGGTAGACGGAAAGCTTCAAACGATGATCGCTGGCCCGAAGGCGTATTTAGGGCTCACCAAGGCTAAGAATGCGGAAGTGTACGCGTATCGACAAGGGGATACGGACGAGTATCCGGAATTCTGGTTGACCAACGCTAAGTTTGAAAAACCAACCAAGGTAACCGAGACGAATCCTCAGCAGAAGGATTACATTTGGGCCAAGAGTGAACTCATTAACTGGCGAAGCGCAGACGGGGTGCCGTTGCAAGGCATTCTGTACAAGCCGGAAAACTTCGATTACGCCAAGAAGTATCCGATGATTACGTATTTCTATGAGCGCAATAGCGATACCCTGCATAACCACGTATTCCCGGCGCCGAGCGCGAGTACGATCAACATCGCTCTGTTTGTGAGTCAGGGATACCTGGTATTCGTGCCAGATATTCCGTATAAGATTGGCTATCCCGGGGAAAGCGCCGTGAGTGCGATTGTTTCGGGAGTCAACGAAGTCGTGTCGCGCGGGTATGCCGATCCCAAGAAATTGGGAATTCAGGGCCAGAGCTGGGGTGGCTACCAAGTGGCCTACTTGGTGACGGAAACCGATATGTTTGCGGCGGCCGAAGCCGGAGCTCCCGTTAGTAACATGTTCAGCGCGTACGGCGGAATCCGCTACGGATCCGGCTTGGTTCGCCAGTTCCAGTACGAGCGGCAACAGAGTCGAATTGGGGGAACGCCATGGGACAGTACGCTGCAGTACCTTGAGAATTCGCCGCTGTTTCATCTGCCGAAGGTGAAAACCCCGCTGATGATCATGTCCAACGATAAGGATGGCGCCGTGCCACACACGCAAGGAATTGAGCTGTTCACGGGACTCCGACGCTTAGGCAAGCCAGCCTGGATGGTGGTTTATAACGACGAAGATCACAACCTGGTGCAGCGCAAGAACCGAAAAGACTTGTCGATTCGGCTGAGCCAATTCTTCGACCACTTCCTGAAGGGAGCCCCTATGCCAACTTGGATGGAAAAAGGATTGCCGGCGGTAGACAAGGGTCGAACGATGGGAACCGAGGTTCTGCCCGCTAGAAAAGGCTAATTGCGATTCTGATATGTCCCCGAATTTTCGGGGACATATCGTATCCTCCGGTATTACCGCCAGCCGTTTTGGCAGTTCTGGTAGTTTTCGCTTGGATCGTGATCCGCGTTGTATCGGCAAGGATTGCTGGTCACCATTGGAAGAGAGCCGTCCGCAATTGGGGTTGCGTTGTACTTTTCGAACTTGGCGTGCCCATCGCAGAAGGTGAACGTGTTACCTCCAGCATACGGCATTCCGGCGTGGCTGGCGCGGAAACAGGCCGAATTCTTCTGATCGTTGCTGAGTCCCGGAAAGTCGAGGGGGGTTTGCGCCTCTAACTGGATGCTCATGCGGGGTAGTTCGGCCGACGTACCCATGAAGAATGTGGCAGCGGGAGAAACAACGGATGTGGCGCTGCGTCCGCGGTGACCGCTCCAAACCGTTACCGTGACATTCTTACCACCGATGGTGGTCTGGATCTGCTGCCCCTTGTTGTCGGGCGTGAATCCTTCATTTTGAACACCGGTGCCATCCATCCAAAACGCGCCTTTATTGATTCCGTAGCCCCACACGAAGTTTTCACCCGTTGGATTGTCGCGTCCCCCCGGCTGCATTTCGTAGCTACCGAGGTAGTCATCGTTCTGGCACACGCTGGCGACGGCAGCGGTGGTGATGGTCTTGTTTGGCTCCATCAGAATCTGGAGGTTCTTCATGTACGGTTGAACCCAGAAGTTAGCGTCACCGGGGAATCCCCGAGCCCAGGATGTGACGTAGGTGTCATCGTAGTCACCCATATAGAGAAAGTGCGACAAGCCAATTTGCTTAACGTTGGACACCGACGAAGCTTTCTTAGCGGCAACCTTCGCCTGCGCAAAGACCGGGAAGAGAATAGCCGCCAGGATGGCGATGATCGCGATGACGACCAGGAGTTCGATGAGAGTAAATGCCTGCGCGAACGCGCGGTTGGAGCGTTTCATAAAGATCATGCGGGAATAAACCCAGCCGCATCATTCCGCCCGGAGATTAAGTGAACGATAACGAACCGAAATGAAGACCAAACCTTAACTACAGGACCAAAAAGTTAATAAAAAATAGCCCCGCTTGCTTTGCAAGCGGGGCATTTAGAATCAGTCGAATTACTGCTTCTTGTCGTCTGACCGCAGAGCAGGGAGATCAATAACGAAGCTGTCTCCGCTGTTGTAACTCTTAGAAGTATCTTCCTTGAAGTTAGAGGTCTTCACAACCGGGACCTTATCTCGCCACTCCCCTCGCCGGAGGATCATGTCCTTCGTGATCGGTAGAGTCGCGTAGATGACCCGCTGACCGGATCGAATCTCGGTGTTCAGCCAGTTCTTATCGGTCATACCCTCGCCGTTCCAGCCAAATTTATCTTGGATGTGGGGCGGAGCACTGCGCGCGTTGTAGTAAAGCTCCAGCACATACTTTTCGCCCGAGAACGGGTACATGGTGGGGTCCTTACTCATGTCAACCTTTTTGTTGAAGCGTGTGTTCTTGACGAACAACTGCTCTTGCATGAAGGTCTTGTCGCGCGGCGGATCTAGGTTTACGTCGTTCGAACTGTCCCACATCATTCCCGCGGGTTCCGCATTCGGATAGTCGGCGTCCTTAAGTACGGCACGAATACGCGTACCGACCGGCTTAACGCCCCATGTTCCTTCAAACTTCAAGACGCGACGGTCTACGACCGACACCTTGCAGCTAAAGTTCACGTCAAACGGAGGATTGACATCGTAACCCGTTAACGGACGGCCATCCTTACTGGCAAACCAACCGCGCTGGCCCATTCGGACCAAGGTCGTATCGAGTTTGCGTTCCAGAGTGTCGCGGTTTTGACGGTTGCCAAAAACGGACTTATCTTCACCGAACGTCTTGCGAGCCGAATCGTACAGGCGGAACAGCGTATCGAGAGACTTATCGACCTGACCGTTTCGCTCGTAGGCGTTTGACAGCAGGTTTTTACGGGCCGGAAGCATATCGGGGCGTTGTTGCGCCTCTTCGAACCACTTTACGGCATTGCCATAGTCATCGTCGATCTTGTGGTACCACATCCATCCCGTCTCGAAAAACATTTCGTAGGTTTCGGGATTGCTGCGGCAGCCTTCTTTTCCGAGCGCCAGCGCGCTAGGAATGTAGCGACGGTCGGACCGTTGCTCTTCATCCGTAAAGTTGTAGCCGATGTGCCACATGCCCGTCGCATAGACATCGATTTGACGGGGGTCTAGGATCGTGACCAACCGAATGATCGGCAGGATCGCGTCGTAGTTGCCGCTGTCAAAAAAGCTGTCGGCACGGACCCACAGAATTCCCGCGACCATTTCTCGAAACCCGGTGAGGGCGAAGAGCATTTGATCGGGCGAGAGACCGTTCGCGACCATTTTGCCGCGGCCTGGGCTGAAGTCTTGCTTCCACTTAGGGAAGATGAATTGACTCTGGAGAAACGCCTGACCGGCGAAGCACGCAGCCGCCACCCCAATCAAGATGGGCTTGAGGGCGGACGTATTGTTCTTCATGTTCATGGTTTTCTCCTCGGCTTACACTTCGCGGCGGTCAAAAACCCAGATTCCAGCTACCAGCAGGATGCCGATGTAGAGAATGCCGTAGACCGTAACTTGGAAGTAATAGGCTCCCTCGTTTGCAATCGTCTGGCCCGGATTGATGATCGGGTTCTGAATGTTGTAGTTGGCAAAGTTCGGCAGAGCGGTGTTGATAACCCAAGCGAATGCCTTGGCGACCGGCGGCGTCTGCGCGCTTTCCTGCAGCGTCTGGAAGAACGGGTTGAACAGCGATCCCAGCAGGTACAAGCCGCCACTGAGGAAGAAGTTCACCAGCGGAGCGACAAAGGTCGAGAAGAACACGGCAACCGCGGCTAGCAGGCTCATCTGGATGAAGTACATCACGGGAGCTTTCAGCAGGTCAGGGACAGCCGAGAAATCTCGATTTTGCTGCCACCAAAAGAAGAACACCATAACCGCGGTCATCAGCAACATCATCAG
>CANFJD010000078.1 GCA_947447315.1 Fimbriimonadaceae bacterium | reverse complement strand
TGAGCGAATCTCGACCGGCAGATTCCTGCTGAAAATTGACACAATTCCAGTTTCGCCCTAAGGGCTTGTGTTTCCAGAACGAATCTTCAGGAATCCGGTCGGGAGTTGTGGCAGTTTCTGGCTGAAATCTTCTGGGAAAACCGCGATAATCTCCTAATGGCAAACTCGCCGTCTACCTCCGCTCCCGTCGGGACGCCAAGCGTAGGCAGAATCGCCCTCGTCATCGTTATTGGAATTCTGGCTACTACTCTTTGTCAACCGGCGGTGCTGGGGAAGCTGCCGTTACAGTTTCTGCTGAAGAATGAGCTACACCAAGACCGAACGGCTCTGGCGCAGTTCTTTCTCATTATTGGAATTCCTTGGTACTGCAAACCGATCGCGGGTGTTTTGACCGATGCGTTTCCGATCTTTCGCACGCGTCGCCAGTGGTACATCATCATCAGCACGATCGTGGCCACTCTGGGGTGGTTCTACTTAGGGACCGTTAAGCACGATTACAACACATTGCTCGGTGCCTGTTTGCTCGTCAACACGGCCATGGTGATTGCCAGCACTGCCCTCGGTGCGTACATCGTGGAAGCTAGCCAGCGGCTTGGGGCTTCCGGTCGCATCACTGCCCTGAGATTATTCACTCAGAATTCAGCATCATTGATCAACGGTCCCGTGAGCGGAGGGCTTGCTGCAGGAGCGTTCTTTACGGCGGCTGCCATCTCTGGCGGGCTGTTATTTGTCTTGGCTCCGGCGGCGTATCTCCTGATGAAGGAGCCCAAGACGGAGCAAACGACGCCAGCGCTTGTCCTCAGCAACGCGAAGGATCAATTGCACAGTATCGGTAGGTCACGCTCACTCTGGGCTGCCTCCGCGTTCATCTTCTTGCTGTACATCGCTCCCGGTTTTCAAACTCCTTTGCTGTTCAAGCAAACCGATGAACTGAAGTTTAGTACTCAGTTTATCGGCACCATTCAGTTTGCATCGGCGGCTGGCGCGTTGCTGGCGGCGGTGGCCTACAGCTTTCTCTGTAAGCGCTACAACTTGAAGCAGCTGATCATCGCGAGCGTCCTGATTGCGGGTGTGAGTTCCTTGTGGTTCCTGCTGTATAGTGGACAGACCCAGGCGCTGGTCATCGAATTCCAAAATGGGTTTTTCTTCGGGCTCGCGGAAATAGCGGTTTTGGACCTTGCGGTGAGGGCAACCCCGATTGGGGCAGAAGGATTGGGTTTTGCTTTGTTGGTGAGCTTCCGAAACCTGGCAATCTTTTCAACTGATGTTATCGGATCGAAACTGGTTGATGACTATAAGTTCAAGTTTGAACAGTTGGTCTGGCTCAACAGCGCATCCACGCTCTTTGTGCTTGTGTTACTGCCGCTATTGCCACGCCAAATCCTCGCATACCGAGATGGCGGGAGTGCCGCCAAGGCAGAGGAAGAAATGGGAACCGGCCCATCACAACCAACCAGCGGAAATTCACTGCCTCCTACCTAAAAATGGGATAGCCCCCGGACCGAGGGCCGGGGGCAAGCGCTTGCGAGCTGTTACGCGAATCCCGGAAGGAATTCAGCTTCGGCTTCGAATAGTTCATCGACGAGTCGGAAGATCTCTTCGGGACTGCAAACTGCGCTCGTAAGCGGATCCAACGCCAACGCATACTTGGCGAGCTCCTTACTCTTGTGAATCACCGCATCTGCGGCCAGATCAAACATTCTCATATTGCTGTCGCAGATCGCGGCCATCTGCTTTGGTAACTTGCCATAGCGGATCGGCTGAATGCCGTTCTGGTTCACCAAACAAGCGACTTCCACGCAGCCGTCCTGAGGCAAGTTAGCGATACATCCATCGTTAGGAATGTTCCCGTAAATCACGGTTGGTGAGTTCTTCTCGATCGCCTCAATGATCCAGGCGCCGTATTCCCAACTTCTTTCGGGATTGATCTTCTCATCACCGTTAAACAGCTTGGCCCGGAACTCTTCCTGATTCTTTCGCCACGTCGGCCAGTTATTGGCGTAGAAGCTTTCTTCGCCGCGATATCCGGTGTCCGTGTACTTGTCCAGCAAATCTTTACGCTTGCGGTAGTAGGGGAGATACTCACTCAAGTGGCCACTGCTTTCGGTGATGAAGGCTCCGAAGTGCCGCATCATATCCGATCGAACGGGTTCGTCCTTGCTGAACTTACTTTCGCGGTCGTTGGCTTGCTCCATCAAGATCGGATAAAGACTCTTGCCATCCGGACCGTTGAATTCGGTGAACCATGCCAAGTGGTTGATTCCCGCACACTTCCATTGAATCTGCTCATACGGAACTCCGGTGTATCCGGCCAACTGGTGGCTGGAACCTTGGACGCTGTGGCAGAGGCCGACCATGGGTAGGTCGTTGACCCGGCTCGCCGCCAGCATCATGATGTTCATTGGGTTCGTGTAGTTAAGAACCTTGACGTGGGGGCACAACTCCTTGGCATCGGCCAAAATTTCAAGCCACACCGGAACCGTTCGGAGAGCCTTCATCAAGCCACCGGGGCCAATGGTGTCCCCGATGTTCTGACTAATGCCGTATTTCAGCGGGATGTCGTTGTCGAACCTAACGCAGGCCAGACCACTCACTTCAATCGAGTTGACGATATAGTCGGTGCCGGGCAGCATTTCTCGACGATCAGTACTGGCTTTTACCACCCAATTGTCCGCTTCTCCGACGGCCTCCAGAACTTTAACCATCAGTTTACGGCTAAGCTCGAGTCGATCCGGGTCGATGTCGACTAACCGGAGTTCTCCCCCCATGTTGTCCGGAATCAAGACGACGTCCTTGAGTACCGAATTCGTGAAACCCGATCCCGCTCCCATCATCGTAACGTTGATCTTTCGCGGCATCGCGCCTGGTAATCCGCGGCGGCGGTCCTGCTTGGTGTGTTCGATATGTCCTTTGCTCTCTTCGGCCATGGCGGAGAAACTTTACTAGAATTCTAAGAATTTATTCCGAACCATACGCAAAGGTTCGGCTAGACTTTTTGATAGATGGAGAGATTCAGTACGCAAGAGTATCAAAATAAATTGGTTTTGCTCATTGAGGACAATACCGATGACGAGCGCCTCACCCTTCGCGCTCTCCGAAAAAACAACGTCATGAACGAGGTTATTGTTGCTTGTGACGGCCAAGAAGCGGTTGATTTCATCACTGCCAGCGGGAAATTTGCGGGTCGGGATACGAGCCTTTTGCCGTCGGTCGTAATCCTGGATCTACGCATCCCGAAGCTTGACGGGTTGTCGGTGTTACGCGAAATTCGCGAAAATCCAACCACCCGCCACGTGCCCGTCATAGCCTTGACGGCCAGTGAGGATGAAGACAAAATCCAGGCCGCCTATGCGGCGGGTGTGAATTCATTTGTCAAGAAACCCACCGACCCGGATTTGTATGGGGATACGATTCTCAACACCGTCATGTATTGGCTGCTGCTAAATCGGACCCCTTTTTAGTACGAGATTGTCCTAGTTGCTACTAAAGGTGGTGCCGCTGCTGGCGGTTCGGTTTCCATCTTTGTCGATAAAGTACATCTTCTTATCGACGGTCACCACGATCCAACCCCGGTGTTCCTGAGTTTCCAGGGCCATAGGGCTCTTTTCAAAGGGCAAAGGCTTGTATTTTTCGGCAAGGTTCTTACCCGTCTTCGTCGACTCGAAAAGTAGTACCGTCGATTTGTCGGCGATGTCAGAAAGTTTCTTGCCGGCGACTTCCAAGTTGTAGACCATTCCCGTCTTGCCGGTAGTCTCTTGGCATCCCCATTCCGAATTCGGCTCCATTAGCTTCATCGGACCCACCTGAGTACGGTTCTTAGTCACTTTTGCGTAGTAAGGGCGAATCACGTCGTTCCATTTATCGGCTGCCGGTAGCTTGCCGTCGTGTTCCTTAGCGTATTCGTCAATGGCCGCGGGCACCATTTGGTAGGCCATCACGCAGGTGATCAGATTTCCTCCCTTCTTAAGAATCCAGTTGAAGAAGAATCCTCCACCGACGAGCGGCAGAATACAGCAAACGCAAATCAAACCAATGACAAGGCCAATGATAAGTTTTGAGTTAGACTTTTTGGCGGGCGCCACATAGGGGGGAGGAGCTTGCATCGTCAAAATTGTACAGCACCATGTTGGATTCCTTAACTGTTTGGAGCGAAAGACCTGAATTTGGCGTATATCGCAGCCTAGATCGTCTCCCAAAGAGCGTCGCGTCCGTGTTGATCGTAGGGGTTTTAGATCACTTGGGATATACAACCAACAATGTTTCCGAAACCGAGTTGACCCGAATTCTCAAGATGTGTACAGTCTTCTCGGACCGAGTTTACGGCGTTGCCTCGGTACCACGGATTGTTGCTCTCGCCGAAGTTCCGGATGATGAGGTCGGGCAAGCCTTTCTTGCCGTAGAGCGATTGGTGCAACCGAACGGCTTCGCGTAGCGCAAACCGACGTGCCGGAAACCGGTCTGACTGGTATTCTGCATCCGATGACGCTCCAGGAAATGATCTTTCGCCTTAACCGCTATTGGGCCGATCAGGGATGCGCCATTCTCCAGCCTTACGACACCGAAGTGGGTGCTGGCACCATGCACCCTGCGACCACGCTACGGGTACTTGGTCCGGAGGCATGGAACGTTGCCTACGTCCAACCTTCTCGACGCCCGGCCGACGGTCGCTACACGCGCAACCCCCAAAGATCACAGCGGTATTACCAGTACCAGGTGATCATGAAGCCCAGCCCAGATAATATCGTTGATCTCTACATGGGATCGCTTGATGCGCTGGGTTTTGATACTGCCAAGAACGACGTTCGATTGGTGGAGGACGACTGGGAAAGCCAAGCCGCTGGCGCCAGTGGCGTTGGCTGGGAAGTTTGGGTTAACGGGGCAGAAATCACGCAATTCACATTCTTCCAGCAAATGGGCGGAATTGAATGCAATCCCGTTTGTGCGGAAATTACCTACGGACCAGAGCGATTAGCTCTAATGCTTTCGAACGGGAAAGGCTTCTGGGAAGACCTGCAATGGAACGATACGACGAGCTACCGAGACGTCGATTTCCAGCTGGAGCTGCAGGATAACGTATATAACTTTGAGGTCGCGTCATCGGCGATGTTATTCCAGATGTTCGATATGTATGAAGCGGAGAGCAAGCGAACCATCGAAACTTCCGTTTATTGGGATCCGGAACAAAAGATTTTAACGAGTGATGCCGCTTCTGGAATAGAAGAGATGCCAGCGGGTTACGGCCCTCGGGCGCTGGTTTACCCGGCGCTTGACTTAGCACTTAAGTGCAGCCATGTATTTAATTTACTGGATGCTCGCGGAGCCGTCGGGGTCACCCAACGCGCGGCGTACATCAATCGCATTCGAGCGCGCATTCGCGCCTGCTGTCTAAAACACGTAGAGCAGTACGCTGTCGCGAAGGCTTAGCTCCAAACCTCGTACCGATGGTGGACATAGTCCAACCAGGGTTGCGGATCGAGGTAGCTTCCGGCCACGTTTTCCATAAGTTGCCGGCTGGACAGAGTTCTTCCGTCCGAGTAAATGTGCTGTGTCAACCAGTCGAGAACCGGACCAAAATTTCCGCTCATCAAACATTCCGCGACTGGTATTTCGCGGTGAAGTTGACGCCAAATCTGACCCCCCAAGATATTGCCCATCGCATAGGTGGGGAAGTATCCAAACGAGCCGCGTGACCAGTGGACATCCTGCAGCACGCCGAGATTGACGTCCGCGACTTTAATACCCAAAACCCTCAAGTACGCGTCGTTCCACGCTTCCTCGAGATCCCGTGCGGCCAGTGACCCCGTGATGAGTTGGCGTTCAAGCTGGTACCGCACAAATATGTGAAGGTTGTATGAAACTTCATCACTCCCCACTCGGATTGGATTCTGAGTAATCGCCCCAAATGCTCGAGAAAAACTGTGAGCATCAAACTCGGATACATCCACATAGGTCGCTAACTGCGGAAAGAAAAAATCCCAGAATGCGGGATGGCGCCCGATGATGTTCTCCCACAGACGCGATTGGGACTCGTGCACCGCCAACGAGATTCCATGCCCAAGCGGGGTACCCGCCAATTCGGGGCGAATATTTTGTTCATAAAGTCCATGCCCCATCTCGTGCAGCGATGAGGAGAGAATTCCCTTGATGTGCGTGCTGTGACGTGTTGTCATTCGCACGTCGAACCGATCCGTACTTGAACAAAATGCACTCGGACCAATGTCAAGCCGACCCCGTTGGTAGTCAAATCCGATTTGTCGTGTCATCGACTCCGCGAAATCGCGCAATTTCGACTGCTCCCAATCGCGATCGAGTCGGTTTGAAAGCGCTGGTGGTTCTTCTGAAAGCTTTTTGGACCGCAGACTGATCAAGGGTTCGAGAATGGCCCCGAACATTTGGTCCAAGTCAGCCGTGGTTGCCCCCGGTTCATACCGGTCTAGCAAGGCGTCGTATGGCTCATCAGATCCACCAATCGCCTCCGCCATTTCTTGCGAAAGCTCAACCAAAGTTTCGTAGTGAGGGATTACTAAGGCAAAGTTTCGATCGATGCGCGCTTGCTGCCAAGCGGTGTAGGCGGCTGAGGTCGCGTGTGAGCGACGTTCGACGAGCGAGACTGGAATCTTCTTCTCGCGAGCAATGTCGGAGAGCAAATGTGTGGCTGCATTCCGTTCTGCTTCATTCTCCGCTGCTGAAATCTGCTGTTGGGTCAGATCCCAAAGCTGGGAGGAAGTGAACTTTTCGTGCCGCATTCGCACGAGGCTGGCCAACGTGTTGGCGCGCGAGTCCGCGCCGCCCGCCGGCATGAGAACCTGACGGTCCCAACCTAAAATGCCGATGCTGGCATCAAGCGAATAGAGTTCCGAGTAGAGGGTTTGGAGCGGTGAAAGGGAAAAGGACAAGACAATAATCCTCGCAAAGTTTCCAGGATGCCCCCATCCGCGACTCGGCATACGCCGAAAGCATGGAGAGGACGCAAATACTTAAACGAAAAAGTGGAGTCAGAAAACTGACTCCACTCCGAACATGAGGGATCTGATTCAGAAATCAGACAAGGCACAAGTCAGCGAGCGTAGTACTCGACGACCTGCTGCTCTTGGAAAAACTTCGGAAAGTCTTCTCGCTCCGGAAGCGAAATCACTTTACCACTGAAGGTAGTGACATCGGCTTCCATGTATGCCGGAACCGGCGACCCTTCGTAGTGGTTCGCTCGGGCAATGCCGCGGCTTGCTTCACGATCTCGCACGCTCACCACGTCGCCAACTTTCAAAAGATAGCTGGGAATGTTGACCGGGTTGCCGTTGACGCTGATGTGACCGTGGCTCACCATCTGGCGGGCCTGGAAGACCGTCTTTGCGTAACCAAGTCGCCAAACAGCGGTGCTTAGTCGCAGCTCCAAGAGACGCAGGAAGTTGAGGCTGGTATTGCCACTCATTCGCTGAGCCTTACGGAAGGTCATCGCAAACTGCTTTTCGAGCATGTTGTAGTAGCGGCGAATCACCTGCTTTGCAAGCAGCTGTTCACCGTACTCGCTTTGGCGGCGATCTTTCAGGTTCGGGCCGTGCTGACCCGTCGGGTACGGCCGCTTGCTGGCCGGGCTTTTCGCCCGTCCCCAAATATCAAAGCCGACGGTGCGGCAAATGTCAGTCTTTCTTCCTCGGTAAGTCGCCATGTTCAGAATTCGGTACTGGGCAGCCTATGCCGCCCACGAACCGCATAGGATACCTGATAAAGCGGGCTGCGCCGCTGCTGTCGATCAAAGATTGTATAAGGCTCGGTACTTGGCTCCCAAGCCATTCAAATAATCATCGGCCGCCATCGGCTTTCCGGTCACATCCAGTACCAGTTGCTTCGGTGTCATATATCGGCCACGGGCGTAGATCTTAGTCCGTAGCCAGACCAGAATGGGTCCGAACTCACCCCGAGCGATCAATTCGTTCGGATTAGCAATGTCATTGCTGAGTGAGTTCCAGATTTGGTAGCTCAGAAGGTTGCCCATTGTGTACGTAGGGAAGTACCCGATACTGCCTTGGGACCAGTGGACATCCTGGAGGCATCCCACGGAATTAGATTCCGGAGTTACTCCAAGGTACTCCTCATATTTCGCATTCCAAGCGTCGGGCAAATCTTTCACCTTCAATTCGCCCTTCAGGATTGCGGACTCAATCTCAAACCTAATCAATACGTGCAAGTTATAGGTGAGCTCGTCGGCCTCTACTCGAATAAGCGAAGGCTTTACCTTGTTGACCAGCCGGTAGAACTCACTCGCCGATTCCACGGCAAGGCATGGGAACGCTGACTTTAGCTTGGGGAACCAGACGCCCCAGAATTCCTCCGATCGTCCCACGATGTTCTCCCAAAGACGCGACTGACTTTCGTGAAGCCCCAGTGAAACGCCCCCGGCCAAGAAGGTCAAATCCCACTTTTCGGGCGAGTTCTGCTCGTAGAGTCCGTGACCAGCTTCATGCATCGATCCCATGATCGAACTGGGCAAGTAATCCTTGTAACGCGTGGTCAATCGCACGTCATTTACGCTGAAATTAGTGCAGAAGGGATGGGGGGCGGTGTCCTGACGGCCACGATTGAAATCAAACCCCAGGCTCGCCACCATTTCTCGCGTGAGTTCGGCCTGCGCACTTTGACTCCATTCGCCATACAGTGCAGAATCGTCCACCGGGGCGGATGCCTGGATCGCTTTCACCAGCTCAACCTGGGGGCCGCGGATGGAATCAAACATCGTTCGCACTTCCGCTGCCGTCGCCCCTTCTTCGTATTGATCAAGCAGCGCGTCATAAATATCGTCGGTGTATCCAAAATATTCGGCTTCTTGACGGGCTATTTCAAACATCCGCTCCAACGTCGGGGCAAAGGAATCGAAATCGTTTGTAGCTCGGGCGTGCACCCACTCCTCGTGAGCGATACCCGCCAGATGGCCTTTTTCGGCAACTAGTGCAGAGGGAATCTTGGTGCTCAGGTCGAGGTCACGTTTCACCACCCGGAGCAATGCGACATCGTCATCTGATTCGGCGACCGCTCCTTCCAACGCCTTCAACGTGGCGTCGTCGGTGAACATTTCGTGCGCCATCCGTTGAAGATTGCCAAGGTGCTGGGCACGGGCATTTGCGGCTCCGGCCGGCATAAAGGCCTGCTGATCCCAATCCAAGACCGTTGAAGCGACCCTCAACGCATTTACATCAGCCAACCGTGCCTTCAGACTTTCCAGAGATCCGCCCATGTGACCATTTTACCGTGGGGGCAAAGGACCCAAAATTCGGAATTCTTTTCCAAAATAATTAAAGCGAACTTTAATTATTGTAAATTGGGAGCCATTGATGAATCAATTTTATCCACTTCCGACGCTTGATCCGATATCTGGCGAACCGCTTTATGTTTCCGAGCTTTCCTCGGTTAGTACCGGAATTTCTATCCGCGGAAAATTTGCCCTCCCACGCTACTCGCAGTTGAGTGCCGATCAGATCCAATTTCTGGAAGTCTTCCTGCGAAATCGCGGCATGCTCAACGGCGTTGAAAAGGAAATGGGAATCAGCTATCCCACCGCTCGCTTGCGGCTGGATGCAGTTCTCACCGCGCTTGGGCTTCGGGAGTGTGACGAAAATACCACCGAAACGCCATTATCTCCCGCCGACATTCTCGATCGTCTTGAAAATGGCGAAATCGACGTATCCGAGGCGAAACGTTTACTCGCCCGTTCCGCGTAACCCGTCAAAAAAAAGCACTGCTCATGAAAGAAGAAATCACACGAATAAATAAGCTTGTTGCCGAAGGCCGCCTTACTCCCGAGGAAGCTGCCGACCTTATTGAAGCGATCGCCAATCGCCAAACTCAAACGGGCGGTGCCTCCCAGTCCGGAACCAACAGTGCCGGCCCATCCGCCGGAAACGCCAGCGAGTCAAATACGAATCAGCGGCCGAAGGATCCAATTAAGGGTGTCT
>CANFJD010000077.1 GCA_947447315.1 Fimbriimonadaceae bacterium | reverse complement strand
GGAACGGGTGGCGGTGGTTGGATTAGGGCCGATCGGCCAGCTTTCGGCGCGAGTTTTTTCGATTGCAACGAGGGAAAAAGGCGGGGAAGTACGGGCGTATGACCTGCGTCAGAGTCGAGTGGAAGTGGCCCGAGCGGCGGGAATTGATGCATCTGCGGAGGCTCCCGAGGCGGGTTGGGCCGATGTCTTGGTGGATGCCACGGGGTCTGTTCGATCGATTCCGAGTGTGTTGCGGCGGGGCGGGAAAAATCTTGGGCCGAGCCGGGCACGGACGGGGTTCGCATTCTGATCCAGGGGAGCTATCCGGGCTCAATCGACATTCCGTACGAGGAAGTATTCGCCAAGCAGGCGCGGCCGCTTTTTCCGCGTAGTGCCGATGCGTCGGATATTGAGGCGGTCATTCGGCTGCTGGAACTAGGGAAGCTTTCGATGGATGGTCTGGTCGATGCGATTTCGGTGGATCAAGCGGCTGAGGTCTATGCTTCGCTAGCTAAAGGTGACCAGTTGTCGGCGGTGTTTCGGTGGGTTGATTAGCAATTGAAGTCGGCGGAGAATGAATAGACTGTTGATTGCGAAAGGTGCCAAACTCAGCCGATGCGAATTTTATTGACCGGCGCAAGTGGGAACATTGGCCGGGGATTGACGCCTTTGCTTGCCGCCCAGGGCCACGAACTCGTGCTTTCCGATGTAAATTTTTTTGACACCGGTGAACTGCCGTTCCACCAGTTGGATATCCAGCATGGGTTTGGCTTGGAGAAAGCGGCGGAAGGATGCGATGCGATCGTACACCTTCCGGCGTGGCACGGCATTCACTGGCGGGAGAAAACGGAGCTTGACTACTGGCGGCTGAACGTGGATGGTGCTTTCAACGCCTTTCAGGCGGCGAAGGCGAACGGAATCAAGAAGTTCGTCTTTTTGAGTTCCACCGCTTGGTACGGCCATTACGACAAGTACGGGTTTACGAAGCGGATTGGCGAAGAGTTGTGTGAATACAACCGTCGTAATCACGGGGTGAGATTTGTTTCCGTGCGGCCCAACAACTTGACGCCCTGGGGGGATGACTGGTTGAACGGATACGGCACGCGGCTCCTTTACGGTGGCGTTGATCGGGACGATGTACTGGACTGCATCACGCAAAGTGTTCGACGGCTTGAACGTCCGTTGGAAGGTGATCCCGAGGGGATTGTGGTGGAAGCGCTTTGTCCGAATGCTTACACGGAGGAGCAACTGGCGACGTGGGAAGCCGATCCTATTGGTACTTGCGAGAGCATCTTCCCGGGCAGTCGGGAGCTGGTGGAGAAGTACGGACTCCGTATTGATCGAAAGCCGAACTTCCAGACTCGGTTCACCGGTTGGGATGAAGTCGACTTTAAGCCTTGGCGGCACTTTGGCGCATTCTTGACCGAACTGCGGAAGCTGGATGAATCCATCGGTGAATCCGCGATTCGCGCTCTGCGCTGCCCGTACTAGGTGAGCGGGAGGTTGGTGCCGGATGCGTTTACATCCGGCACTATCCGGTTCCTACTGGCGGTCTAGTAATCGGCCGAATTTCGATCGATGCGCACCGCAGATAACCGTTGCGTAGTGCCAGGGGTGAGGTTAAACGTCTTTCGGGTGCCAGCTTTGCTGTCGACATCGATTTGGAGCTTTACCGTCTCGAAGGATGCCCCCGTGGCAGCCACCTTAATGAACAGGAAGTACGGCGGCTGGGTACTGCGGGTTCGGAAATTTAGGGTGAGTTGCGACGACGTCCGGTCGGATGAATATTCGTCGGACCAAGACGGTCGATCGGTGGTTGAGGCAAACGATTCGAGATCGGTTGGATCGAATGATGTATTGGCGTCCTTCGTTAGGTAGATCTCGTACTTCGTGAGATCCTGGGAGGTATCGGTGCGGATGAGCTGGATACTCATCTTGGAGTTGATCCCGAGGGCACTGGAAGAACCGCCGCATCCTGCCATCAAAACGGGAATGGACACCAAAGCGGCGAGTTTTAGACCGGAAATCACATTTCGTTTCATGGCTTAGTTCTCACGTAATATACCGCCGAGGTGTAATGCACACCTCGGCGGTATTGATCTCGCTTTAGGTTCCTATCGACCTTTAAGTGCTTCCGCGCCGCCAACGACTTCAAGAATTTCCTTGGTGATGGAAGCTTGTCGTTCTCGGTTTGCCTTCAATGTGAGGCTGCTGATCATCTTGCCCGCGTTGTCGGTAGCGGAGGTCATAGCGGTCATACGGGCGCCGAACTCTGACGCGGTGCTTTCCAACATGGCCTGCCATATCAGGGTTCCGAAGTAGCGGGGAAGCAGGGTGTCGAGGAGAGCCTCGGCACTCGGCTCGAACTCAATTTCACCACCGGTGGTACCGGTTGACTCGGGAGCGACGATGGGCAGAAGTTGGACGCTGGTAGCGACTTGTCGGATGGCGCTGAAGAACTTGCTGTACACGACGAAGACGGCGTCTACTTCACCGCTTTCGTACAGTCCCCGAGCGGTTCGGGTTACTTCGACGGCATCTTCCAGGCGGGCACCGCTGCTCGGCACGGTGAAGGACTTATGAATGTCGTATCCCCGCTTGCCGAAGAACTGCGTTCCTTTCTTACCAACCGTTACCAAGGTGACCGGAACGGTGGCATCCTTGAGGAAGTCGCTGGCTTTTCGGATGAGCGAGGTGTTATAGGCACCCGCCAACCCTCTGTCGGAAGTAATGAGGATCAGGGCGATCTTCTTAACTTCCCGGCTTTCCATGAGCGGGTGAGGCGGTAGTTCGCCGCCAGCCGATAGGCTTCCCATCACTTCTTTCAGTTTGTCCGCGTACGGTCGGGCTTCCAGCACGCGATCGGTGGCTTTCTTAAGCCGTGCCGCCGCCACCAGCTTCATCGCCTTGGTGATCTGCTGAATGTTCTTAGCCGTTTTGATACGGATACGAATTTCTTTTAGGGTTGCCATCTGAATTAAAATTGGAGTGGGGAAGCGCGGTGGCTTCCCCGAACAGGATTGCTCGTTACTTGAACGAAGCGGCGAACTCTTGGATCGCCTTCTTCAAGGTTTCTTCGTGGTCTTTGCTGAGGGCCTTGGTGGCGCGGAGATTTTCCACGACATCCGGGTATTTCTCGTGAACAAACTTCAACAATCCAGTTTCGAATGCTCGAACCTGATCGTTGCGGATGTTGTCGAGGACACCTTGTCCACCAGCGTAGATTGAGATCACCTGATCGATGACGTCCATCGGAGAAGCCAAGTTTTGCTTGAGCAACTCGGTCAATCGCTGACCGCGGGTGAGCTGTCGCTGCGTGGAAATGTCAAGATCCGATGCGAACTGCGAGAACGCAGCCACGTCGCGGTACTGAGCCATTTCGAGCTTCAACTTACCGGCCACGGACTTCATCGCCTTGATCTGAGCGTTTCCACCGACACGGCTTACCGAGATACCGACGTTAACGGCCGGGCGAACACCGGCAAAGAAGAGGTCGGGTTCCAGATAGATCTGACCGTCGGTGATCGAGATCACGTTGGTCGGAATGTACGCAGAAACGTCTCCACTTTGGGTTTCGATGATCGGTAGAGCAGTGAGCGAACCGCCACCGTTTTCGTCGGACATCTTAGCCGCGCGCTCCAGCAAGCGGGAGTGCAGATAGAAAACGTCGCCGGGATACGCTTCTCGTCCGGGCGGACGGCGAAGCAAGAGTGAAAGCGCGCGGTAAGCGGCAGCGTGCTTGGTAAGGTCATCGTAGATAACCAGAGCGTGCTTACCGTTGTCTCGGTAGTATTCACCGATGGCGGCACCGGCAAACGGCGCCAAGTACTGCATGGCGTTGGAGTCCGAAGCGGAAGCTACAACGACGGTGGTGTATTCCATGGCGCCAAACTCGGTAAGAGTTTGTACGACACGGGCCACGTTAGCCATTTTTTGGCCGCAAGCGACATAGATGCAGTAGACCGGATCGCCAGCATCGAAATTCTTCTTCTGGTTAAGAATGGTGTCGATGGTGATGGAGGTCTTACCGGTCTGTCGGTCGCCGATTACCAATTCGCGCTGACCACGGCCGACGGGGATCATGGCGTCGATTGCCTTGATACCGGTTTGGAGCGGCTGGGTAACGGGTTGGCGATCCACAACGCCGGGAGCGATCGTATCGATCAAGCGAAATTCCGTGCTGGCAATTTCTCCCTTGTTGTCAATCGGCTGGCCGAGGGCGTTTACAACGCGGCCCAAGAGGGCATCGCCCACCGGAACCTGGATGATGCGTCCGGTTTCGCGAACGGCATCTCCCTCGACGATCTTTCGATCGTCACCGATTAGTACGGCGCCGATTGAATCTTCTTCTAGGTTGAGGGCCAATCCCATCACGCCACCGGGGAACTCTAACAATTCACCCATTTGGCAGTCGGGCAGGCCGTAGACGCGGGCGATACCGTCGCCTACCTGCAGGACGGTACCGACGTGTTCTGTATCGACTTTCTTCTCGAAATTTTCGAGTTCCTGTCTCAGAATATCGGTGATCTCTTCGGGTCGAATGCTTGCCATTGAGGTCTCTTAAAATATAGGGCTAGTTGGTCTGCTTCAGCAGCTCATAGCGAAGGCGCTCGCGGAGCTTGCCCAAAGTGCCCCGTGCGGTTCCGTCCAGCACAAAGTTCTCGTAGGCGATCTTCACGCCTCCGATAACGGCTGGATCCACGACGAAGGAAGCGTCGATACGCTTTCCTAAAACGATTGCCACCTTCTGTAGCAGGGCATCTTTGTGCTCCGGCGAAAGCGCTTCGCTACTGGTGACGGTCGCGTAGATGATGCCTTCACTCGATCGTCGCTGAGCAACGAATTGGGAGTGGATGCCGACGATCGAGTCTTCCCGGCCCTTTTCTACGAGGAGCCGAATTGCTCCCATGGAAAGGGCAGTGACGCGATCACCAAAGATGCGGGTGAGGCGCGCCAGTTTATCTTCGCGACTCGCATATGGGGCGTTCAGATAGTTTCGAAAGTCTTCGCTTTGGGTGAGAAGGCCGCTTACGAGTTCCAGGTCTGATTCCACGGCGCGGACGATGTCGGCCTTCAGCGCGGCTTGAAACAGCGCGGTGGCGTAACGTCGGGCGACTCGGGAATCGACCATTATCGGCCTACCTCTACCTTGCTGATGAAGTCTTCGACCAGCTTTCGGTTGCGGACGGTGTTCATGTTCTCTTCCAGAACTTTCTCAGCGGCAGAAAGGGCGAGGTCGACTACGGATGTGCGGAGCTCGACAACTACCTTTGCCTTTTCAGATTGGATTTCCTGCTGGGCACGGGCGACGAGTTGATCGGCCCGCTCGGTTGCCTCGCTCATGAGGGTTTGGCGCAGTTGCTGGGCTTCAGCGATTTGGGCCTGAATCTTGGTGCGAGCTTCGGCTTCGGTTTCGGCGAGTTTCTTTTCGTACTCGGCGCGCATAACCGTCATCTCGTTACGCAGGCTTTCCGCTTCGGAAAACGTGCTTTCCAACTCGGTGGTGCGGTGATTGATCGCATCTGCAAGCGGGGTGATAAAGAAGGGTTGAATAACCTTGAAAAGAATGAGGAATACACCGACCGTAGCGATTGTCATGCCCAATTCAAGTGGCACGCCGCTCTTGGCTAATGGTTCTTCCACTGCCTTAAACGTCTCTGCATTTTGCAGGTAGACGCCACCGACCATTAGCACGAGGCCAATGACCATGGATACCACGGGACTTCCCGACGAACTATTCTTTTCGTTACTCATAGAAAATTAGTGAAAGGGTTAGGCCAGCCGAAGCTGGCCTAAATTACTTGTGTGTCTTACGGGGCAGGCGTGCCGGCCGGGGCCGTGCCTTCGTACTTGGTCACGTTGACGCTTTCGCGGAACGAGGACGGAGCAATGAAGACCGTAAGAATGAATACGAGCTCAACGAACGCCAAAGCGATCAACATGGCAACCTGTAGTTTGCCGATTGCTTCTGGCTGTCGAGCCATACCCTGCATAGCTCCGTATCCGATGAGGCCGAGGCCGAGGCCGACGCCAAGCGCGGCAAGTCCGAGTCCGAGTCCTAACATTTTCTGATTTTTCTCCTAAGTGTTTGTTGTCTTTTTGATTGTCGAATGTCGATATAAATTTAGTGGGTTACTGCCTCGTCGTGGTGCTCGTGGTGCGTCACTAGCGAAAGGTACACGCAGAACAGAAGGCAGAAGATCATGGCCTGCACAACGCAGGTAAGCAATTTGATAGGCATCAGGAATTCGCCCGCAGGGATTCCAGAATCGAAGCCCATGGGCTTGAATGCGTGGATGCCAATGGCGTTCATTGCCTGGACGGCCTGGTGACCACCGTAGATGTTTCCGAACAGTCGCAGACTGAGCGACACGTTTTTCATGATCTCGGAGATGATCTCAATGAAGAAGATCATGACGCTGATGAGAACCAGCGGGCCGCCTAGCTTTGGCCCGGCAAAGTGGCCGAAGTGGCCAAAAAAGCCGTTCGCCCGAATTCCTTCGTACTGAACGTAGCCGATGGCGATGACGGCGATGCCGAGGTTAAAGCCAAGGATGGATGTTGGTCCGGTTCCCAGGAATAGAGCGACGACGTTCGAGATGAAAATGAACAGCCAGAACGTGAGGATCATCGGTACATACTTGCGACCGTGCGAACCGATGGTTCCTACGCACATGTTTTCGATGAAGAGATACATTTGTTCGGCTCGCTGAGCCCAAACGTTCTTGAAAACGCGCTCATTGAATCCCTTCTTCGCGAGACTCATGAGGAAGAACATGATGGCCAGGGTGATGCCGATGAACACAAACAGACCGACAATCGTGATCTTGTGGTGTTCGCCGCCCTCGGCGTGCGCTCCTTCCGTAGCGGCAATCGCTACTTGGCTCAGTCGGTAGATATCTCCCATTGGTGCGTAGTTGGAGAAGACGCTCTAAGGCGAGGCCAGGGCCCTCCCAACGGTGCCGAAGTATACCAGGGCCAAACCGCCCAAAAAGCAAGCTGGATGGGAACCTTCGAGCCTTTGCGCAGTAATTCCTGCGACGACCCAGATAGGGAGCTTTACCAGGAAGGCCAAGGTAGCTATAATTGCGCCCCAGCGTGGGGCAACCTGCTGTTCTCCCATCCGACCGATCAAACGCACCGCCCACCAGCCAGCGGCGAAGTTGAATGCGGTACTGCCGAGTCCCAAGAGAAATCCGGTCAGGCCGTGGGCCAATGCGCTCGCAACGATGCCGACGAGGATGGCGAGAAGTTCTGGCCAGTACTTTCTAACGGTTGCCGCTCTCCCGCTTCACCAAGATGATCATCGCGAAAAATCCGAGCACGATTCCAATGACTGCTCCCCAATCTTTCGAAAACTGCGGTCCCCCGCCTTTTTCAATTCCTAGCCCGATCAGGTAGCCGACGATGGGGCAGCCGATGAAAGAGTAGGCGATGGTGAGGCCGATTCCGAGACCTTTCGCGTCTTCGCCGCTGGATTTCAGTTGTTTGGCGGTGGTGCGGGCGACTTGTTCACGCTTTTCGCGGACGGTGTCGGCCCGGGCTTCTAGATTGGCGAGTCGCTCGGCGAAGTCTTTATCGATAGCGGACGCTTTTTCCCGAAATTCCTCCAGGCTGGCCTCGGTTTGAAAGATTTGTGCCTCTAGGTTAGCGGCCAAAATGGCATCATCGTTTAGCTGCGCTTCGCCTAACTCTTCACGAAGCATCGACATGCGCTCTTCGAATCCTAACTCTGCCCCGTCCTTTTTCATGATCTACAACGTATAGTCTACGAGGTTATCCCCATGTCCGACCGGTTCTCGCCTGACCCCCTTTCTACTGACGTTACGTACCTTAAGGGAATTGGGCCGAAACTAGCGAACAGTTTGTATAAGCTTGGACTGCATACGGTCCGGGATGTGCTTTATTACGAGCCACGTCGGTATGAGGATCGGCGAAACTTGCCGAAGATTGGGAACCTGACGCCCGGGGCGGCGGTAACGGTGCGGGGTCGGGTGATTTCTTATGCCGACCGACCGGCGCGCGGCGGCAAAGTGATCGTTAAGGTGATGATCGGGGACGACACGGGGCTTCTGGACCTGACCTTTTTTAACCAGCCGTGGCTCAAGAAATCGCTTGGTGATTACAAAGGCGAACTGGTGGCGTTCGGGGTTGTAAAAATGGGTTACGACTCGCTGGAGATGGCGAGTCCGGAATGGGAGAAGATTGAAGAAGAAGACGAGGCCGACGAATTTGCCCGGCTGGTACCCGTTTATGGATTGAAGGAATCGGTACCGCAGTGGTTGGTGCGGACAGCGGCGAAGAGTGCGGTGGAATATTTTGCGTCCCAGGTGAAGGATCCATTCCCGGACGATTTCCGGCGGGTGCAGAAAGTCCAACGATTGCCCTGGGCGTTGCGGCAAATTCACTTTCCGGAGAGCGAAGAGTTTCGAAACAAGGCGCATCAGAGGCTCGCGTACGACGAGTTTTTGGGGCTTCAACTAAAGCTCACCCAACAACGGGCCGAATTGGGACACGAGGCGGGGATTGCTTTTCCGGTACTTGACCGGCTGGGGGAATTACGGGCGGAGCTTAGCCAGATGCTGCCCTTTAAGCTCACGAATGCGCAGGACCGGGTGGTTGGGGAAGTTTGGTCGGATTTGGCGAAGCCGTCGCCGATGAATCGATTGGTCCAGGGGGATGTTGGCAGCGGAAAGACAGCCGTCGCGGCGGCGGCGATGCTGGCGGTCGTACGAGCGGGGTATCAGGCGGCCCTGATGGCGCCGACGGAGATTCTGGCGGAGCAACACGCGACGAATTTGCACCGACTGCTGACGCCAATCGGGATTCCGGTAGAACTTTTGGTGGGCAAGTTGCACGGAGCGCTCAAAAAGGCGACTAAAGCGCGATTGGCCCGGGGAGTTCCCGGCGTGGTGATTGGGACTCACGCGTTGATCACCGAAGATACTGAGATTCCAAAATTGGGATTGGTCGTGATTGACGAGCAGCACCGGTTTGGCGTTTTGCAGCGGAAGGCGCTACGCGATAAGGCGGCGGTCTTCCCCGACGTGCTGGTGATGACGGCGACCCCGATTCCACGGACTTTAGCAATGGCGGTTTACGGTGATTTGGATATCAGCGTGATCGACGAATTGCCGCCGGGGCGAACACCGATACGGACTTTTTGGAAGCCACGACCCGAGCGGGATGCGGTGTACCGGGGGGCGCGGAAATTTATTGAAGAGGGACGACAGATTTACGTGGTTTGCCCGATGATCGGGGATAACGAAAAGGTGAATGCCCAGGCGGCGGAGGAAGTATTTCAGCGGCTTTCGACCGGGATTTATGCCGACTACACGGTGGAACTACTGCACGGTCAGATGAAACCAGCGGATAAGGAGATGGTGATGGAGCGGTTTCGCATGGGGACCACGCAGGTGTTGGTGAGTACGACCGTGATCGAAGTGGGGGTGGATGTTCCCAACGCGAGCGTGATGATCATCGAAGATGCCGACAGGTTTGGGTTGGCGCAGTTGCACCAGTTACGTGGACGGGTGGGGCGAGGGGCGCACCAGAGTCACTGCGTTTTGGTGGCGGATCCGACGAGTGAAGATGGTCGGAAGCGGATGGAGATCATGGTGGAGACCACCGACGGGTTCAGGATCGCGGACGAGGATTTGAAATTGCGGGGACCGGGGGCAGTGGCGGGCACCGCGCAGAGCGGCCACGTCGATTTCCGTTTTGCGGACCTGGCGACCGATAGTTTGCTTTTAGCTCAGGCGCAGATTGCGGCCCGGGAAATCATTGCGCAGGACCCGTTGTTGGAGAGCGACCGTTGGCGTCCGTTAAGGTCGCTGATGGCGGGTTCGAAGATAGAAACCGAGATTGCGAAGGTTGCGTGATTGGCGGCGACAGTTCGGAAATGAATGATCGATAGGGAAAAGTTGCGGCAGTTCTGATCGGTTTGCGATGTTTCACGATATATGTATCGTGAATTTTATCGCGCGTGATAGACTCTGCCACTGGCATGCTTATTCCCCCGATTGAT